>PAFH01000026.1 GCA_002704145.1 Pelagibacteraceae bacterium
GGTTTTGGTGCTAAACCGACTATCATACCCTCGTATACTGGATCATTATGAGTTACAAACATTTCTCCTCTAGCCTGAAGATTGAATATTGCAAATGCAACTGCTTTTCCGTTTTCCATAGAAATTAAAGCACCATTTCTTCTTCCTTCCATATCTCCAGAATATTCTCCATAGGAATGAAAAATTCTATTAATTACACCGGTCCCTTTAGTTAATGTTAAGAATCTACTTGTATAACCCATTAAACCTCTAGTTGGTGCGTGAAAAATCAATCTTTTTTTATTTTTACCCGTATCTTTTAGTTCGATTAATTTACCTTTTCTTCTGTTCATTGAGTCAATAATCCTAGATGAAAACTCTTCTTCTAAGTCCATTGTAATTTCTTCTAAAGGCTCTAATTTATTTCCTTGTTTATCTTTTTGAAATAAAACTTTTGGTGGACTTACAGTCATCTCGAATCCTTCTCTTCTCATTTGTGTAAGTAAAATTTCTAACATTAATTCTCCCCGTCCACTTATTATGAAGGCATCTTTACTCTCGTTTTCATCAAAGGATATTCCTACATTGTTTTCTGCCTCTAAAATTAATCTTTCCCTTATTTGTGTACTTGTTAATTTTTTACCTTCAGTGCCTGCAAGAGGAGAACTATTAACAGTAATAGTTATAGACATTGTTGGGGGGTCGATCGGTGTTGCGTCTATAGGATCATTTACGTCTAAATCACAAATTGTGTCTGCGACGTTTGCTTTTTCTAAACCAGCAATTATAACAATATCTCCTGCCTCTCCTTTCTCTATAGGTACCTTTTTTGTTCCTTCATACCTAAAAATTTTTGTTAATCTTCCCTCGTCAATCTTTTTACCTTTAAGATCAATAGCTTTAATTTGTTGATTTGCCTTAGCAGTGCCCTGAGCAATTCTACCAATTAAACTTCTTCCTAAAAAACTATCAGCGTAAAGCAATGTAGATAACATTGCAAAAGGTTTAGCCCTATCAAATTTTGCCGGTTTTACTTTTTCTATAATTAAATCTAACAAAGGATTTAAATTTTCTCTAACACCATCTATATCTTTGCTAGCCCAACCTGATCTTCCACTTGCATAAAGCACTGGAAAATCTAATTGTTCTTCGTTAGCATCTAAACTGACAAATAAATCAAAAGTTTCGTCTAAAACTTCATTGGCCCTTTGATCAGATTTATCTAATTTATTTATAACTACTATTGGTTTTAAACCTTGTTTAAGAGCTTTAGATAAGACAAATTTAGTTTGGGGCATTACTCCTTCTGAAGAGTCTATTAATAACAGAGCTCCATCGGCCATATGTAAAACTCTTTCTACTTCAGCAGCAAAATCTCTATGGCCTGGTGTGTCTATAATATTTATTCTTGAATTTTTCCAATTAATAGAAGTAGGTTTTGCTAATATCGTTATACCTCTTTCCTTTTCTAATTCTCCAGAGTCCATAACTCTTTCTTCAACAAATTCATTTTCTCTAAACAAACCACTTTGCTTCATTAAATTATCGATCAAAGTAGTTTTTCCATGATCTACGTGGGCAATGATAGTTATATTTATAATTGAATTATCCATTTATTTGGTTGCGGGGGTAGGATTTGAACCTACGACCTTCAGGTTATGAGCCTGACGAGCTACCAGACTGCTCCACCCCGCGATGAATTACGCCTTTTTAATATTTATTGCTTGGAGTTTATTTTTTTCTTCCCTAATGTCGAATTTTATTTTTTGTTCTTCCTTTAATACTCTTAATTTTGAATCTTCTAAAGCAGAAACGTGAAGAAATATATCTTTTTTTGTCTCGTCATCAGTAATGAATCCGTAACCTTTTTTTGAATTAAACCATTTAACTTTCCCAGAAGGCATTTTTTCTCCTCTCATTTTTAACATTAATTAGTATCTATTTTTTAGTTTTTGGAGTTTTTTTATTCTTTTGAGATTTTCAGTTTGAACTCTCTTTTTCTTTTCAGATGGTTTTTCATAAGTACTTTTCATCTTCATAACTTTAAAAAAACCTTCTTTCTGAAGTTTTCTTTTCAAAACTCGTATTGCTTGTTCAACGTTGTTATCTTTTACGTCTATTTTAATAAAATCCTCCTGTTAATTTTAAGTTTGTTATCATTTGCTTCATTGATTGTCTAGGCCGAAGCAGCCTGAGCTTTTTTTTCTTCTCTAATTTTAGCTTTTTTTTCTCTTTCAACTCTTCTTTGAGCTTTTTCTAGACTTTTTTGAAAAGCTTCTTGGGTACAAAGAGCTAAAATTACAGGATCTCTTGGTTTAAGATTAGAAAAATTCCAATAACTTCTTTTTCGTATTAATGAAACCGTGCCTTTTGTACTTCCAACTAATTTAGAAATTTGACCATCTGTTAGTTCTGATGCATTTTTACATAACCATAAAATTGCATCTGGTCTATCTTGTCTTTTAGATAAAGGAGTATACTTAGGTTTTTTTCTCTCTTTTATTTCAACCTTATCAACTTTTTTTAGCAAACTTAATTTTTTTTCTGGATTTTTTGAACACTCTTCCACTTCTTCTCTCGATAGCTGTCCTGCTAAAATAGGATTATATGCTTTAATGCCTTTAGCAACATCTCCATCAGCAATTCCTTTTATTTCAAGTTCGTGTAAATTACAAAATTCCGCTATTTGTTTAAACGTAAGAGTAGTGTTTTCTACCAACCAAACAGCTGTTGCTTTTGGCATAAATGGTGATTCTGTCATAAATTATTTTTTTTTTCTAAGGTTGCTAAATTTTTTATTGTATTTACTTACTCTTCCTTTGTCCAAGATCTTTTGTGCTCCACCCGTCCAAGCGTAGTGAGACTTAGGGTCTATATCTAATTTTAAAGTATCATTTTCTTTACCCCAAGTTGATCTAGTTTCAAATTCACTACCATCGGTCATTACAACTTTTATTTTATGATAGTCAGGATGTATGTTTTTTTTCATGATGCGATTATTATATTATTAAAGCAACTTACTCAATATTTTTTTTAACAATTAAATCGGTTAATTGACTATGGATATTAGAATTTGAAGCCAAAATGTTCTTTTTTAATGGGGCGTTATTGTCTGGTTCAAAAAAATTTAAAAATCCACCTGCCTCTTTTAAGATAATTATACCAGCTGCGATATCCCAATAATTTAGTTCTCTTTGCCAATAGCCATCAAATCTACCACACGCTACATACGCCATATCTAAAGCAGCACTTCCAAATTTTCTAACATTAGATACATGCTTAGAAACATTGACATATTCCGAAAAAATTTTATCTTTAATTTTACTTGCGTGTTTTGGTCCACCTGTTACTAGAAGAGCATCTCTAATATTTTTTTTATTTGAAACTCTTATTCTTGAATTATTTAGATATGCTCCATTACCTTTTTCAGCACAAAACATTTCATTCATTATTGGATTAAAAATTACTCCACACTTAATTTCATTTTCTTCTTCATATCCTATAGAAATCGCAAATTGAGGAATACCATTTAAAAAATTCATGGTTCCATCTATTGGATCTATTATCCATCTATTCTTAATATTTGATTTATTTATTATTCCAGTTTCCTCAGTTATAATTCCATAGTCTGGATGAGCTTTTTGCAATTCCTCAATTAAAATTCTTTCAGTTCTTTTATCTGCTGAAGATACGAAATCTCCTGGGCCTTTAGTAGAAACTTGCAAATTATCTACCTCTCCATAGTCTCTAATTAAAGGTCTCGAGGCTTTCATACATGCCTTGGTGATAATATTCATGTGGGGAGAGTTTAATCTCATTAATTAACTCTCTTAACATATTCTAAGGTACGGGTGTCTAATACAATTTTTTCACCACTCTCTAAAAAAGGAGGTACGTCAACTTTAATTCCACAATCTAATATCGCCGGCTTATAGGAAGAAGAAGCTGTTTGATTTTTTATAGCGGCATCAGTGCTTTCAATAATACACTCAATATTATTCGGAAGATCTACAGCAATAGGTTTTTCTTCCATAAAGGAAATTGTAACTTCGAGACTCTCTTTAAGAAGTTTACACTTTTCACCAGTTAGTGATTTTGGAATTTCGACTTGTTCAAAAGTCTTATTATCCATAAAATGACAATTTTCTCCGTCTATGTATAAAAAATTAAATTTTTTTTCATTTAATTCTGCTTTTTCAACTGTTTCATTTGATCTAAATCTTTCATTTAATTTTGTACCTCTGATAACACTTTTTAATTCTACTTGATTGAAAGCTCCACCCTTTCCAGGTTTAACATGCTGTGTTTTTAAAACATTCCAGTAATCATTTTTATGTTCAATAATCATTCCAGGTTTTATTTCGATAGCGGTTATTTTCATTTAAATTTTCTTATTGCAATTTCTGGTTTTAATTTTGGGTTATCCCAAATATAGCTTGATATTGCAATATATTTTGCACCAGATTTAATAAACTTTTTGTAGTTTGAGTCATTAATTCCTCCAATTGCAACAATTGGTTTTTTAATATTTTTTTTTCGCCCATTTTAAAATATTCATATTTGCTCTTTTAGCGTTTGGTTTTAGTTTTGACTTATAAAAAGAACCGAAGGCTAAATAATCAGCTTTATTCTGAACTGCAATTTTGGCTAATAATTTCGAATTATGACAAGTCACGCCAATAATCCTTTTTTTTAGATATTTCTTTGAATTAATAATAGAACCGTCTTTTTGACCCAAATGACATCCATCAGCATTAATAATTTTTGAAATACTGGGATGATCATTAATTATAAGCTTAACCTTATATTTTTTTGTAATTTTTCTTATTTCTGTAGCAACTTTAATAATATTCACTTTTTTTATTTTTTTTAACCTTAGTTGAAAAAACTTTACATTATTAACTGACAAAACTTTTGTTAAATCTTCGTAAAAACCTTTGTAAATTTTTTTTTGGAGAGATTAAATATACGAACTTCTTCAAGGTAACTAAGCTACAGCTTCTTTTTCTAAATTTTCGGACCATTCTCCTTTTGAAGAAAGTCCATTCATTTTAGCTCTATGGTCAAAAGCTTTTTGTATTTTGTTTTGGTTATTTTGATCATTACCAAAAGCTTTTAATGCACTTGCCTGTAACCCCCTACCATAGGAGAAAGTAATTAAAAAATTTGTGTTATTAATCTTATTTATTTCATTTAGGTTTTTGCTTGCTTCTATTTCTGATTGTCCTCCGGATAAAAAGGCTATTCCAGGTACATCACTAGGAACATTCTTTATTAGACAATCTAATGTTTTTTTTGCTATCTCCTCAGAGCTTGATTTTTTTGTTGAACTAGAGCCGGGAATAATCATATTTGGTTTTAAGACCGTTCCTTTTAAATCAATTTTATGATTTTCAAGTTCATTGTAGCATTCATTTAACACGTCAGTTGTGACTTGGTAACATTCATCAATATCATGAGATCCATCCATTAATACTTCAGGTTCTACTATTGGAACCATATTCGCTTCTTGCACAAGAGCAGCATATCTGGCAAGAGCATGGGCATTTGACTTTATCGATTGAGCTGATGGAAGCTTATTTCCAATTTTATAAACAGCCCTCCATTTTGTAAATCTCGCTCCAAGTTCATAATATTCTTTCAATCTTTCTCTAAGTCCGTCTAAGCCTTCTGTTATAGTTTCTTCCGAGGAGCCTGCTAAAGGTTTAGCACCTTTATCAACTTTAATTCCTGGAATTGCTTCATTCTTTGAAATTAGTTCGGGGACAGTTGGTCCAACTGTGGTTTTTTGTTTTATAGTTTCGTCAAAAAGAATAACTCCTCCAATATAATTTTTCATAGCTTTTGAACTAAAAAGCGTTTGTCTAAAAATTAATCTATTTTTTTCAGTATTTTCTACGTTTATACTTTTAAATCTTTTTGCTATAGTCCCAGTGCTTTCATCCGCTGCTAGTATTCCTTTACCTTTAGCACACATTTTTTTTGCAATTTCTTCTAAAGTCATAGCAGATATTTATTTTAAAACATTGAGCCCGGGCAAGTCTTTTCCTTCAAGAAATTCTAAAAANGCACCACCTGCTGTTGATAAGTGNGTAAAAGTAAATTTATTCNTACTCATATTAACTGCAGAAANAGTATCTCCNCCNCCTAGTATTGATATNAGAGATTTNCTAGCGGTACACNCTGAAATCNTCTTAGCTATTGCTAGTGTGCCATTTGAAAAGTTTTTATTTTCAAAATATCCTGCAGGACCATTCCANAAAACTGTATTTGATTGATCTATAATACNCTCAATATTNTTAACTGTTTTTGGGCCAATATCTAANATCATTTCCTCTTTANTAATNGAGTNAAGTTCTTTNGTNTTTCCAGAACCTTTNAAATCTGTTGAGACACAGCAATCCTCTGGANTAAAAATATTACAATTATATTTTTTNGCTTCNNCGTANATNTTTTTTATTACTNNTGNAGNATTTTTTTCTATNAGAGATTTTCCAANNANAAAACCTTTGAAAGTTAAAAAATTATTTGCCATNGCNCCNANAATTATAANGTTATNAACATTTTTTANTAAATTAATNATAACATTGATTTTTGTTGAAATTTTTGAACCTCCTATAATACAGGTGACTGGCTCTTTTTTATTTTGAATAATCAAATTTATAGCTGCTACTTCTTTTTTTAAAAGTGGCCCGGCGTAAGATTCTTTCATATATTTTGTAATTTTGTGAATAGAAGCTTGTTCTCTGTGGGAACATGAAAAAGCATCATTAATATAAATATCTCCCAGTGAAGCAAGTTTTTTTGCAAAACCATCATCATTTTTATTTTCACCCTCATAAAATCTTATATTTTCCAATAAAATAATCTCACCTTCCTTTAAGTATGCAAATTTACTTTTTGTTTCATCATTAATTTCTCCCATAAAAAAAAACACTTTAGTTTTTAGCTGCTCTTTTAAAAATTTATATATGGGCGTTAAAGACAACTCATTATTTTTTTCCCCTTTTGGCCTCCCTAAATGGCTAATGATAATTATCTTTGCTTTTTTTTTTACTAAATTTTTTAAAAATGGCAAGCTCATCAAAATTCTACTTTTGTCTTGAATTTTTTTCTGTATTAATGGAACATTTAAATCAAGTCTTAGAATTATTGTTTTGTTCTGAATCTCTAGATTTTCAGAAAAATATTTTATTTTACTCATTTAAATATAATTTATTTTCTAAGCGTCTCTTGAATAGCAAGTACTATTTTTTCAACTGATAAATTAAGATGATCATATACTTTTTTATAAGGAGCACTTTCACCAAATTTGTCAATGCCCAAAGTAATACCTTTTTTTCCAATATATTTTTTCCAGGAAGAAACGTTGCCAGCCTCAATTGTTACAATTAAAGACTCTCTATCTAAAATATCATTTTTAAAATCATCAGATTGCTTATCAAAAAGTTCTTGGCACGGCATCGAAACTACTTTGGAGTCAATATTATTTTTCTTTAATTCATCGTGAACATTTAAGGCAAGCTCAACTTCTGATCCTGATGCAACTAGTGTAACTTTATTGTCATGAGAAGTCATTTTTACTACGTAGGCTCCTTTTTCACATTCATTTTTTTCTGAAAATTTAGGATTTACGTAAGGTAATTTTTGTCTTGATAAAGCAATAACGCTAGGAGTATTTTTGCTTTTTAAAGCCAATTCCCAACATTCTAAAGTTTCATTTATATCTGCAGGACGATATACGTTAAGATTTGGAATTGCTCTTAAACCAGTCAATTGTTCTATTGGTTGATGTGTTGGACCGTCTTCACCAAGACCAATAGAGTCATGAGAGAAAACATAAATTACCCTTAAGCCCATCAAAGCAGAAAGTCTGATCGACGGTTTACAATAATCAGAAAAAATTAAAAAAGTTCCGCCGTAAGGAATTAAACTGCTGTGCAAAGCTAGCCCATTCATAACAGCCGCCATACCATGTTCTCTCACTCCATAATGAATATAATTACCACCAAAATTTTTTGAATTAATAACTTTAGAATTATTTGTTTTAGTATTGTTTGATCCACTAAGGTCTGCTGATCCACCAATTAATTGAGGCAACATTTTTGATAGGCTTTCTATCGCAGCTGAGGAACACTGTCTAGTTGCCATGCTTGGCTTTGACTCAAAATATTTTGATTTTTCTTTTTTAATTAAATTTTCTAGTTCTTTTAGATCTGATTTTGTATATGTATTTTCTAATTCGGATTTTATGCTTGTGTTTTTTTTGCTCAGTGTTTCTTGCCATTTTTTTTCTTGTTCTATTCCATTTTTGCCAATTTCTCTCCAAGCACTTAAAATATCATTTGGAATTTCAAATGGTTCGCTATTCCATTTAAGTTTTTTTCTTACCAAAGCAATTTCTCCCTCTCCTAAAGGAGAACCATGAGAGGAAGCTTTACCAGATTTATTTGGAGACCCAAATCCAATTACAGTTTTACAGGAGATAACAGTAGGTTTTTTAGATTTAGAAGCTTTAGTTATTGCTTTTGAAATTTGTTTTTCGTTATGTCCGTTAATCTCTAAAAAATTCCATCCATAACTTTCGAACCTTTTTTTATAGTTATCTGACACACTTAATGAAGTAGATCCGTCTATAGAAATTTTATTATTATCAAAAAAAACTATTAAGTTTTTTAGATTTAAATGACCTGCTAAACTCATTGTTTCGTGACTAACCCCTTCCATTAGGTCTCCATCACTTGCAATCACATATGTTTTGTTATTAATTAGATTTGGCCCAAATTTCTTTCTTAAAATTTCTTCACCTATTGCCATTCCTACTGCGTTACCCAAACCTTGTCCTAAAGGACCAGTAGTTGTTTCAATACCTGTTCCTTTTTTATATTCTGGATGACCAGCACAAATAGAATTTAATTGTCTAAATTCCTTTAAGTCTTCAATTGAGATACTTTTGTAACCGGTCAAGTAAAGCAAAGCATATAGAAGCATCGAGCCATGACCAGCGGATAAAATAAATCTATCTCTATTTATCCAGTTAGGATTTTCTGGGTTAAACCTGAGGTGGTATTTGAATAAAACTGTAGCCACATCTGCCATACCCATAGGCATACCCGGATGACCAGAATTGGCTTTTTGTACCGCGTCAATTGCTAAAAATCTTATTGCGTTTGATAGTTGATTAAATTTTACGTTCACAGCTTAATTACCTATATAGACTTAAACTAAGTATATCAATAATATGATATAAAAAAAATATATGAGTAATTTTGAAAAAAAAGAAAAAAATCTTAATGAGTTAATTAACAAATTAGATGTTTTAACTTCAACTTATTCACATTCTTCATACGAAACAGAAAAAATAAAAACTGAAAAAAACGACATATTAAGACAAAAATCAAAACTTGAAAAAAAAAATCAAGAATTAATGAGGGAGCATAAATACTTAAAAGAAAAAATAAGTAAGCTTCAAATAGAAGCCACCAAGCAACAAGCTTTAGAAGATAAATTTAATCAAGATATCGAGGAATTAAGTCAAGAAACTGAAGTATTAGTTAATGAGATAGAAAAATGGCAAACATAAATATTAAATTTAACAATAAGGATTATCTTTTATCTTGTGATGACGGACAAGAAGAGTCATTAAAAAAATTAACTATGTTTCTTGATAAGAAATATAAAGAGTTACAAGATAAGCTTGGCAATATTGGAGAAAATAAGCTTTTACTAATTACGACTATACAATTAATTGATGAATACTTTGATTTAAAACAAAGAGTCACAAAACAGAAAACAAAACTGGACGAACTTTCAAATAAGTTTAAAGAATTA
>PAFH01000010.1 GCA_002704145.1 Pelagibacteraceae bacterium
AATTCAATATATATTAAGCAAGTTGCGCCCTTAGCTCAGTTGGATAGAGCATCGGTTTTCTAAACCGAGGGTCGTAGGTTCGAATCCTTCAGGGCGCGCCAATATGAAAAAAATATTCAAATTATTAACTTATTTAATTTTTATTATTTACAGTGTAGAAATATTATTATTTTTTTTTAGTTCTGATCTACAGAAATCACTTGTTAATATTAAAGGAAAAAGAATAGAAATTGCTAAAGCAAAAAATAAAAATTTTGATTTAAGAGAACCAGAGGTAGTATATATAGAAAAAAAAAATAAGATTAAAGACCTTAGTGTCCCTTTTTATTACTCATCTTTATTTTCAAATTTTGAGACTTTCAAAAAAGCAAAAAAAAATAATGATTATATACCTATTAGAGGACCTATTAATAAAAAAACTTTATCATGCGCTGAAGATTTAAATTATAGAATTATAAATAACGATAAATATGGGTTTAAGAACTCAAATTCTATCTACGATAAACAAATAGAAGTTTTCATATTAGGCGGTTCATTTGCTGAGGGTTTTTGTTATGGTTCACAAGATGATATAGCTGGAAATTTAATAAAAGAAAATATACAAACACTTAATTTAGGAGTGGCAACAACTGGACCACTCGTTTCTTTGGCTGTTTTAAAAGAATTTGCTCCTACTTATAAACCAAAGGATGTTTTTTATTTATATTATGAAAGCAATAGCTTGAGAGTTTTAAATTGGGAAGAAAAAGATATAATATTAACTAAATATTTAGAAAAAAATTACAAAACAAATTATATTAAGAATATTGATAAAGTTAAAAGTTTTTTAGAATCTATTGAAAAAGAGAGTCTTAAAATTGTTACAAATAAAGCAAAATTATATAAAAAAGAAGAATTTTATGAAGAAAAAAAATATCTAAACAATATTAAAGATATCTTAGAAATTAATATACTAAAAAATAGAATTAGAAATCTTTTTAATACAAAAAAAAATTTATATAATTTGAAATTATTTAATGAAATTGTACTAAAAATGAGAGAAGAGACCGAAAAAACAGGAGGAAATTTTACGTTTGTTTACATACCAAGTTGGGACCGATTTTTTAATAGCTCGTCTAATTTACACTCAATTATCAATTTACGTGAAGAAATTATAAAAAATTTAAATGAAAATCAGATTAATGTAATAGATACAACCAAATATTTTTCTAAATTAGAAAATTTAAGTGATTATTACCCTTTAGGTTATGTTGGTCATTTTAATGAAAAAGGTTATAAAAAAGTATCAAATATTTTGAAAGAAAAAATATTAAACTGAATATTAATAAAAATTGAGGTACTGATTGCCTGAAACTAAAGAATTAAATAGACATTTTTATGGTTTAGATCTTTTAAGAGGAATTAGTGGATATGGGGTAGCCGTATGTCACTTTTTTGCATTCATTTATCAAAATGAATTACTAGAATATTTATCTTTCATTTTCGTTGAATTTTTTTTTGTATTAAGCGGTTTTGTTTTAGTTCCGCAATTACTCAAAGTTTTAGATAATAAAAAAAATTTAATTATTTTTTATCAAAGAAGGTGGCTTAGAACTCTTCCATTATTTTTTATATGTTTAATAATCATTTCTTTAATGTTTGATAAATTTTTAACACTGGATTTTTTTAAATATTTTTTCTTTTTACAGGATTTTTTACCCAATTTTTTAGACGTAAGTTATTATCCTGTAGTATGGTCTTTATCTATTGAAGAATTTTTCTACTTAATATTTCCTATATTTTTATTCATAACTAATAAAAATGATTTTTTAAAAAAATGTTTATATTTATTTCTTTTTTTAATTTTTATTAAATTATTTATTATAGAGTATCTTGATCCATATTTTATTAGAACAGGCACATTATTAAGATTTGATGCAATTTTACTTGGATTTTTAATTAGATTTTTTTATTCGAATTTAAATTTAAAACAGTCAGTAATTTTTTCTATTATAACAGTGTATTCTTACATTCTACTTCAAGATTTTGTTTTATTAAATAAAGATATGTTTGTTATTAAATTTTTCTTTATTATATTCTTACAGTTATTAAGTGTTTCAATCTTAATTTTATTTCTGAATTTAGATTTTTTATTTAAAAACAATTTCTTGAAAAAAATTTCTGTAATTGTTTCTAAGCAGACATACTCTGTTTATTTAACACATATGATATTTATCTATGCTCTTATTGATTTAAATTTAGATCTTTTTAACAAATTTACTATTTATATGTTTTTACTAATTGCCATATCTACAATTTCATACTATTTTATTGAAAAACCTATTTTAAAAACAAGGCCTAATTATCTGTAATTGATTATTGATGAATTTGTTAAATTTTTTCAAAAAAGTACTTAAAAATAAAAAGTTTTTTTTTACAATCTTAATTATATTTTTACTTTTTACCCTTGTACATTTTTTTACATCAGGTGAATTATCTCCATTAGGATATAGAATAATTTAATGATTAAGAAGAGATTAAGTCTAAAAGATTCATTTATTCAATTCTGTTCATTTCATAATTATGAACAAAATGTAAAACAAATTAACATATTAATGATGCTAAAAGAATTTACCGGTAATAAAATTAATTTTTTATCATTTTTTTTTTAAATTAAAACCAAAAATGTGTTTTTATTTATATGGAAATGTAGGGGTAGGGAAGACAATGCTAATAGATTTTGTTTTTAATACACTTAAAGTAAAAAAAAAAAGGTTTCATTTTAATGAATTCATGATCCAGTTTCATGATTTTAGACACGGAAATCAAAATAATTCAATTTTATCATTTGTATTAAAACTAAAGCAAAAAGCTGAAATAATTTATTTAGATGAATTTCAGGTTACAAATATTGTAGATGCTATGATTTTAGGTAAATTATTCCAAACTTTATTTGAAAATAATATAAAAGCTATTATCAGTTCAAATATAAAACTTGATGATTTATATAAAGATGGTTTACAAAGAGAGCAATTTTTACCTTTTATATCGCTAATTAAATCAAAATCTATTTTAAAAGAATTAATAATAGATGAAGACTATAGAAGACTTAAATCTGGAAAAGCTCAAAGATATTTTTATCCCGCAAACGAAAAAAATAATTTTAAGATTAATCAGATATTTCGAGAATTGACCAAATTAAAAAGCTCAAAAATAATTGAGTTGAATATTAAAGGCAGACTTTTTAAAATTAAAAATTTTTATGAGGGAATTGCTAAATTTGATTTTAAGGATTTATGTGAAGCTCACCTTGGAGCTGAAGATTATATTAAAATTGCAAACTATTGTAAAATTGTTGTAATACAAAACATCCCTAACTTTACGGAAAATAACTCAAATCAACAACAAAGATTTATTACTTTAATAGATATATTTTATGAAAACAAAATCTCATTAATTGTATCTTGTCATGCCTCGTTAAATAAAATTACAACTTCAGATCTTCTTAAGAAGCCTTTTAATAGAACTCTTAGTAGACTACATGAGTTAACAATACATAATTAAGTCGGTTTGATAGGTTGTGCAATTACATATATAGAATTAATGTAATAAGCAAACTACATGTAGTGATTACTTCGGTTAATTATGGGCTTAAGTATCATATTGATCAGTTCGTTCGTTTAATCCATAATAAACTCTTTTGAAATACATTTTCAAAAATATTGTTAACAATAGATAAAACAAGAGAGGAAATCATAAATTATGATGAAATCAATTAAAACTTGGATTTTAGTTGTTCTTGCATCTTCATTATTACTTGTGGCTTGTGGCCAAGGTGGTGGGGGTTCTGGATCAAAAAAATCTAAGACTTTAGACAATACAAAGAAAGCCGGTTTTGTAAAATGCGGAGTTTCACAAGGACTTCCTGGATTTTCAAATGCTGATGAATCTGGAAACTGGACTGGTATAGACGTGGATGTTTGTAGAGCTGTTGCAGCTGCTGTTTTAGGCGATGCTGACAAAGTTAAATACACTCCACTAAGTGCAAAAGAAAGATTTACTGCTTTAACATCTGGAGAAATAGATGTACTTGCGCGAAACACGACTTGGACATTATCAAGAGATGCTGACATCGGATTAACATTCGTGGGAGTTAATTTCTATGATGGACAAGGATTCATGGTTAGAAAAAATTCTGGAATCAATTCAGTAAATGACTTCAGAGATGGTATATCTGCTTGTACGAATACTGGTACGACTACAGAACTAAACATGAGAGACTTTTTTAATTCCAAGAATATTAAGTATGAACCAATAGCGTTTGAAAAAGCAGACGAAGTTGTTCAAGCTTATGACGCTGGAAGATGTGATACTTATACGACTGATAAATCTGGGTTAGCTGCTCAAAGAACTAAATTGAGTGCACCAGATGATCATAAAGTATTACCAGAAACAATTTCAAAAGAACCACTTGGACCTGTTGTAAGACAAGGTGACTCAGTGTGGGAAGATATTGTTAGATGGTCTCTAAATACAATGATCGAAGCAGAGGAATATGGTGTTAATTCATCAAACGCTTCAAGCCTAAAAGACTCTGATAATCCAGCTATTAAGAGATTAGTTGGCGCAGAAGGTGAATTAGGTGCTGCATTTGGTCTTGATAACGAGTGGAGCTTAAGAATTATCGAGCAAGTTGGTAACTACGGTGAAAGCTACAAAAAACATATAGCTGACACGAATATTTTACCAAATAGAGGTCCAAATGAGTTATGGACTAAAGGTGGAATACTTTACGTACCACCAGCAAGATAATTGCTATTAAAATTAAAAGGGCTGGATTTATCTGGCCCTTTTTTTTATTCTCATTTATATTCTTTAATACATGAATCTAAAAAATTTTAAATTGAATTTAAGTAATAGAAATAAAGATTTAATACCTCAAGTTTTAACTGTTTTTTTACTTATTTTAGTAATCATATATTTTACTATAAATGCACAAGATAATATGGGCAACAGAGGCATTTCCTTTGGCTTTGGTTTTTTATCACAAGAGTCTTCATTTGATATAACATTTTCATTAATTGACTATGATGGATCTCATTCGTACGCTAGAGCATTTTTAGTTGGGTTATTAAATACAATTTTAGTTTCATCAATAGGTATATTTTTTGCAACATTATTAGGTGTAACAGTTGGTATAGGAAGATTATCGCAAAACTACTTAATCGCTAAGGCAGCAGAATGGTATGTTGAGATTTTTAGAAATATTCCCTTAATATTACAAATATTTTTTTGGTATTTTGCTGCTCTTAGGGCACTACCCTTGACAGTAGACTCAATAAATTTTTACGATATAAGTTTTTTAAACGTAAAAGGGTGGTATGTCCCAAGATTTATTTGGACTAATTTTTCAATATTCTTTTATTCAATTGTTGTAGCTATTATTTCTATAATATTTTTTTCTAAGTATGCAAGAAAGCAAAGAGATGAATTAGGAAAACAATTACCAACTTTTTATGTGTCTTTGTCAATATTAATAGGCTTACCTTTATTAACTTTTTTAATTGGTGGAGTTAGCTTAACATTCGAAATACCAAAAATAGAGCAATTGTCTACAACAGTTTATGTTTATAAAGGAGGTGTAAGTATCATACCCGAGTTAATTTCATTAGCATTAGCATTGTCAATGTATACAGCAACTTTCATAGCGGAAAATGTCAGAGCAGGTATTCTTGGCGTTAACAAAGGTCAAAAAGAAGCTGCTGCATCTATAGGTTTAACGAAGGCTCAAATTTTAAAATTAGTAGTTATGCCCCAAGCTTTACGAATAATAATACCACCAACAACTAACCAATACTTAAATTTAACAAAAAATTCATCATTAGCAGCCGCAATAGCTTATCCTGATATAGTATTAGTTTTTGCAGGAACAGCGTTAATGCAAACTGGTAGAGCTATCGAAATTATCTCTATTACAATGCTCACATATTTATCTTTAAGCTTATCTATCTCTATTTTTATGAACTGGTACAACAAAAAAATAGCAATTAAGGAAAAATAATGAGAAATAATTTTTTAAAACCTTCTAAAGAAAATCTTACAAGTTTTGTAGTTATAGGTAGTTCCCTTGTTTTTATTGGTTTTTTAGACGTTTTAATTAATACATTTTTAAACATAAATTTTATGGGATTTTTGCCTAATAAATTAAGTTATTTTGCACCTTTAATCATAGGATCCATTGGATTATATTTTATAAGAGTAGAGTTTAGTGGAAATAAGCTACTAGACAAAATTAACACTAATTTTAACTCTAATAATTTTAATGCTATTTTATCTTTAATAGTTATTTTTGCTCTAATTAAATATATTCCACCTGTATTAAATTGGTTCTTTTTCGATGCTAATTTTGCTGGTAATACAAAAGAAGATTGCACAGGTAGCGGAGCTTGTTGGGTTTTTGTAAAAGTCTGGTTTAATAGATTTGTTTATGGAATGTACCCTGATGCTGAACAATGGCGTATAAATTCATCTTTTATAATGTTATTTGTATTGGTTGGAGCATCTTTTTTTTGTACCATTAAAAATAAAAAAATATTTATTAATTTTTTTACTTTTTATATATCCAATTATTGGATTAAAGCTAATTTCGGGAGGAGATTTTGGCTTAAAATACGTTGAAACTGGAGCTTGGGGCGGGCTGTCATTAACATTTATTGTTTCTGCTTTTGCATTAATTTTGTGTTTTCCTATTGGAATGTTCTTGGCTTTAGGCAGAAGATCGAATTTGCCAGCAATAAAATACACATCCATTGGTTTTATTGAACTTTGGAGAGGCGTTCCATTGATTACAGTTTTATTTATGTCTGCAGTCATGTTTCCAATGTTTTTACCTGACGGAACTTATGTAGATAAATTAATTAGAGTTTTAATCGCAATTACACTTTTTGAAGCCGCATATATGGCAGAAGTTATTAGAGGAGGGTTACAGGCCCTTCCAAAAGGCCAATATGAAGCAGCTAAATCTCTTGGAATGGGTTATTGGAGAATGCATTTTCTTATTATTTTACCTCAAGCATTAAAATTAGTTATTCCTGGTATTGCTAATACTTTCTTAGCATTAGTAAAAGATACTCCTTTAATCTTTGTTGTTGGACTGTTAGAACTTGCAGGAATGGTGAATTTAGCAAAAACTAACCCTAAATGGCTAGGTATGGCAATGGAAGGCTATGTTTTTGCTGGTTTAGTTTTCTTGGTAATTTGTTATGCTATGAGTAGATACAGTCAAAATCTTGAAAAAAAACTAAGTACTGAAAGATAAATGGGAAAGATAATAGAACTTAAAAATGTAAATAAATGGTTTGATAAATTTCAAGCTTTAAAAGATGTAAATCTTGAAGTTAATCAACAAGAAAAAATTGTTATATGCGGTCCTTCTGGGTCAGGTAAATCCACACTAATTAGATGCATAAACAGACTTGAAGAACATCAAGATGGGCAAATAATAGTTGACGGAAAAGAAATTTCTGAAAATACAAAAGATATAGAAAAAATACGTGCTGAGGTAGGAATGGTATTTCAACAATTTAATTTATTTCCCCATTTATCAATTTTAGACAACTGTACTTTAGCACCTATATGGGTAAAAAAACTGCCAAAAAAACAAGCAGAAGAAATCGCAATGAATAATCTAGAAAGAGTTCAAATAGCAGATCAAGCAAAAAAATTTCCAGGTCAATTATCAGGTGGTCAACAACAAAGATCAGCACTTGCTCGCGCTCTGTGTATGGAACCTAAAATTATGTTGTTCGATGAACCAACTTCGGCGCTTGACCCAGAGATGATCAAAGAGGTATTAGACTCAATGGTAGATTTAGCAAAAGCTGGAATGACTATGATCGTAGTAACCCATGAAATGGGATTTGCTAAGGAAGTAGCAGATAATATGATATTTATGGACGAAGGTCGAATTGTAGAAAAAGCTAAAACTAAAGATTTTTTCGAAAACCCTAAATCAGATCGAACAAAACTTTTTTTAAGTCAAATATTATAACCATTTAGGAATTGGAAGATTTTTACTTTTTAAAAATGTTTTATTAAAAATTTTGCTTGCGTACCTTTTTCCGTGATCACAAAGTATTGTAACTATAGTTTTTCCTGGACCCATTTTTTTAGCAAGTTTGATCGCTCCAGCTATATTAATTCCAGAAGATCCACCTAGAATAATTTTTTGATTTTCAATTAAATCAAAAACTATTTGCATAGCCTCATAATCATCTGTTTGAAAAGCATCATCTACTAAAGCTTTTTTCAAAATTTTTTGTAATTCTTCCTGTGCCTATACCCTCAGTCATAGAAGATCCAGAGCTTTCTAGTTTGTTCTCTTTGATATATGAATATAGTGAGGAACCCATAGGGTCAGACAAAGCAATCTTTATGTCTTTATTTTTTTCTTTTAATCCAATTGAAACACCAGCAAGAGTACCTCCAGTACCAACTGCACAGGTAAAACCATCTATAGAACCTGCAGTTTGATTCCATATTTCTTTAGATGTTGTTTGAATATGAGCTTCAGTATTTGCAATATTATCAAATTGATTTGCCCAATATACGCCTTTATTATCTTTTCTGTTTAAGTCTTCTGCAATTTTTTTTGATTGTTTAATGTAGTTTTTAGGATTCGAAAAAGGAACAGCATCAACTTCTACTAATTCAGCTCCTAATTTTTTAAGTGTTTCTTTTTTTTCTATTGACTGTGTATTAGGTATAACTATCTTAAGTTTCAAATCATATTCCTTGCACACTACAGCGAGACCAATGCCCGTGTTTCCAGCAGTTCCCTCGACTATAGTGCCTCCTTTTTTAATTAGTTTTTTTTGTAATGCGTCTTGTATTATGAAAAGTGCAGCTCTATCTTTTACAGACTCCCCAGGGTTATAATATTCTGCTTTACCATAGATATTACATCCAGTTAATTCTGAGGCTTGTTTTAATCTAATTAATGGTGTATTCCCAATTTGAGAAATATTTGAATTTATTTCCATATCACAAAATATATGAAAAAACTTTTACTTTCAATTGCTTTAATCTTTAGTATTAACCTAGAGACTTTAAGTCATATAAATCATTATGATAATTATGAATATCTCGAGTATGAACTTTTTAGAAATAATAAGCTTATAGGATTTCATAAATATCAATTTAGTAGAGAAGGTAAAAATTTTTCAGTAGATAGTGAAGTAAGTTTTAAGATAACAAAATTAGGAATTGATCTATACCAATATTACGCAAAAAGTGAAGAATCTTACAAAAATGGTACCTTTTCAGGTTTTAATTCGATCACAAATCAGAATAAAAAAGATAAATATGTGAATATTAAAGTCGATCCAAAGACTAATGAATTAATTATAGATGGTTCGTCTTATAAAGGAAAAGCTAATCCTGATATGATTATTGGTACATGGTGGAATCATGAGATAGTTAAAAAAAAAGCTCAAATTAGTGCAGTATCTGGAAGAATTATTGAACAAAATGTTAAGTTTATAGGAAAAGAAGAAGTTAAAATTGGAAACAAAACTTATAAAACTTTAAGATTTAACTTTAGCTCATCAGATCCTAGCTTATCTAAAGATAAAAAACTTAATACTGACATATGGTACGAAGAAGATACATATCTTTGGGTAAAAGCAGCTTTCGATAAAACAGGATATTGGGAATATCGAATTAAAACTTATAAATAGTTTAATTTTTAGTCTTGTTTTTATTGTTTAAGTCAATAGTTTTTATCTATTTTTTATCAATTTTAGGCTAAAAAAGACCTTTTTTTTTTTACCCAAATTGGTCTTTTATGTTGCCAAAAAGTTAAAATTAATGTTTTATAATTATAATTTATAAGCGAGTTTACAATTAATTTAGGGAGTTCAATGGAAGAGAATTTTAATGTGCACCTAGGCAAGAAACTTAGACTAAGAAGATTATCACTAGGACTCACCCAGACTAAAGTAGCTCAAGCAATAAACGTTACTTTTCAACAAATACAAAAATATGAAAAAGGCACAAATGGCGTAAGCTCAAATAGATTAATGCAATTATCTCAATTTTTAAAAGTTCCAATCATATATTTTTTTGAGGATTATAAAGAATTTAAAGATATCACACAAAATGAAGTAACAAATGATGATTTAAATTATTCTTTTCTAAGTAGAACTTTTTCCTCTTTGTCAAAAACACAAAAAGACAAAATATTTCAAATATTAAGCAATACTACGAAATTTGAAAAAACTGGTTAATTAATTTTTGGCTCCTCGGGCAGGACTCGAACCTGCGACCAATTGATTAACAGTCAACTGCTCTACCAACTGAGCTACCGAGGAATGAGGTGAACATACTTTCTTTTAAAAATAAAACAACTAAATTTTACCTAAAATTTTAAAATTATGAAAAAAATACCAATAATTGTATTATTTGTTTTGATTTTTTTTATTTCACCTAATGACTCAAGATCAACTGTTATAAAAAGTGTTAAAAAAATAAAAGTGATAGATGGTGATACGATCAATCTGAATGGCACAAAAATTAGATTTTCAGGCATTGACGCTCCAGAGTCAAATTTTATGGGAAAAGCGCAATTTTGCATTAATAAAAAAGAAGATAAAATTAATTGTGGAAACCTTTCAAAAAAATATTTACAGAAAATTATTCTAAATAGAGAGGTAACATGTAAAATAGAGACCAAACCAGATCAATATAATCGTAAACTTGGGGAGTGTTTTATTGAGAATAAAAGCTTATCAAAGATTTTAGTTAGAAACGGTTACGCTTTTGATTATCCAAAATACTCAAAAAATAAGTTTTTAATTGATCAAAATTATGCAAAGAAAAAAAACCTAGGTTTATGGAAAACCAAATTTGACTTTCCATGGGTCTTTAGAAAAAAAATAAGAAATAAATAATTTTTATAAGGTTTGTCTTTTTGTGGAGGCCACGCCCAGAATCGAACTGGGATAAAAGGATTTGCAATCCTCTGCGTAACCATTCCGCCACGTGGCCAATTTGTTAAAGTTTAACCTAATCAAACATCTTATTAGATTATCTTATTATCATCATTATCAATATAATTATATCAACAAATATAAAAAGTACAGTAAAGCAAGTAGTAGCCAATTAATAGACTCATTATAGCAATAGAGCAATTTTGAATAAAATACTTTTTTTGATTTTTTATTTTAGATGATATAGACAATGAAATTAATTTTTTAATTAATTACGCATTTTTAAAATGGCTAAAAAAATACTTATAATGGGTCTTCCTGGTGCTGGTAAAACCACTCTTGCTTCAAAATTAGTACCTTTAGTAAAAGCAAAGTGGTTAAATGCAGATAAAATAAGATCCGAAGCTAATGATTGGGATTTTTCATTTGAGGGAAGAAATAGGCAAGCTAACAGGATGGCTAGATACGCAGATGAATTCAAAAAAAAAGGATTTCATGTTATTGCTGATTTTGTATGTCCTACACCAGAAGCAAGAAAATTATTCGATCCTGATATTTTAATCTGGATGAATACTATTAAACAAAGCAGATTTGATGATACAAATGAAATGTTTGTAAATCCAGACAAATTTGATTTTGAAATAAATTCACAAAATGCAGAATTTTGGGCTCCCAAGATTGCTGAAGTTTTAATTTAAGATAGTCAAAATAATTAAATATTTATAAATTTATGTACTTCTTTAATTACAAATATATATATAAATAAGTGTTTTTTTTTGTTATTAAGATAGGTGCTAAAAAAAATCTTCTCCTATCTAATCTATCACTTTTAGGTTTTTATTCTTTTGATATAAACTATATTGTAAATAATCAAAAAAAATGGAATTTAAAAAATACAATCATATAGAACAAGAAAAAAAAATCTCAGATTTTTGGATAAAAAATGGTTTATTTAAACCTCGAAAAAATAAATCAAATAAAAAATTTTCAATTGTGATTCCTCCTCCTAACGTGACTGGCAGGTTACATATGGGGCATGCATTAAATAATAGTCTCCAAGATGTTTTGGTAAGATTTTATAGAATGAGAGGTTTAGAAACATTATGGCAGCCTGGAACTGATCATGCAGGAATTGCTACCCAAGCTATTGTTGAAAAAAATCTGGAAAAAAAAGGTATAAAAAAAGACGACATAGGCAGAGAAAAATTCATAAAAAAAATTTGGGAATGGAAGGAAGAGTCAGGTGAAATAATTTTAGATCAACTTAAAAAATTAGGATGCTCTTGCGATTGGTCAAGAACAAGATTTACAATGGACGATGACTTATCTAAAGCAGTGATAAAAGTTTTTGTAGACCTGTATAACAAAAATTTAATTTATAAAGATAAAAAATTAGTTAATTGGGATACTCATTTGCAGACTGCTATTTCAGACTTAGAGGTAGTGCAAAAAGACGTACAATCTCAACTTTACTACATAAATTACCAAGTTGAGTCGTCCGATAAAAAAATAACTATTGCAACAACAAGACCAGAGACAATGATGGGTGATACCGCTATAGCAGTGAATCCTAAAGACAAAAGATACTTAGATTTGATAGGAAAAAGCGTTAAAATCCCGATAGTTAATAGAAGTATTAAAATTATTGCTGATCATTATGCAGATCCAGAACAAGGTTCGGGAGCAGTTAAAATTACTCCTGCTCATGACTTTAATGATTACGAAGTTGGAAAAAGAAATAAACTAGAGTTAATAAATATTTTTCAAAAAAATGGAAAAATAAATAAAAATGGAGTTAAAGAATTTATAGGTTTAGATAGATTTGAGGCCAGAAAAATTTTAATTGCAAAACTTAAAGAAAATGGAAATCTTTTAAAAATTGAAAATATAAACAATAAAGTTCCTTATGGTGATAGATCAAATACAATAATTGAACCCTTGCTTACAGAACAGTGGTTTGTTAATGCAAAAAAATTGTCAAAAAAACCAATCGAAGTAGTCAATAAAGGTAAAACCTCTTTTTTTCCAAACAGTTGGTCAAAAACATTCTTTCAATGGATGAAGAATATTGAACCGTGGTGTATATCTCGTCAAATTTGGTGGGGCCATAGAATTCCTGCATGGTATGATGATAATGATAATATTTTTGTAGCGGAAAATGAAAAACAAGCTTTAATTCTAGCTAAGAAGAAAAATAAAAATAAAAATCTAAAATTAATTCAAGAAACAGATGTGCTAGATACATGGTTTTCATCTGCTTTATGGCCATTTGCTACACTAGGTTGGCCCGCTAAAACAAAAGAACTTTCAAAATTTTATCCTACGTCAGTTTTAGTTACCGGGTTTGATATAATTTTTTTCTGGGTTGCAAGAATGTTAATGATGGGAAATTACTTTAATAAGAAAACCCCATTTAAAAAAGTTTACGTTCATGCATTGGTAAGAGATGAAAAGGGACAAAAAATGTCTAAATCTAAGGGGAATGTTATAGATCCACTTGAACTTATTAAAGAATATGGAGCCGATAGTCTCAGATTTACTTTAATTTCAATGGCATCTCCAGGAAGAGATGTAAAATTATCAAAGGATAGGGTTACTGGTAATAGAAACTTTATAACAAAGATTTGGAGCGCTAATAATTTTTTAAAATTAAATAATTGTAAATTAGATAGAAATATTGACATTAAACAAATTAAGTCTCCAATAAATCAGTGGATTTTTAATGAATATACAAAAACTCAGAATTTGGTTTCTAGAAATATTGAAATTTTTAGATTTGATGAAGCTGCGAAACATGCATATCAGTTTGTGTGGCATTTGTATTGTGATTGGTATTTGGAATTTTTAAAACCAATTTTTAATTCCAAGAACAAGTTAGAAGTTAAAGAAGCTAAAATATTCGCTACATTTATGATGGCAAATATTTTAAGAATGTTACATCCATTTATACCCTTTTTTACTGAATTTGTATGGTCTAGCAATAGCTATAAAAAGGTATTTAAGAATGATCTAATCTCTTCTAATTGGCCAACTTATAAAAGTTTAAGAAAATTTAATCAAAATCAAATAATCATTAACGATATAATAGAGCTTATTTCTAATATAAGATCAACAAAAGCAGAGCTTAAAATTACTCCAAAGTTATTTTGTGATATATCATTTTCAAATAAATCAAAAAATCTCAAAAAAATAATTAATAAAAATTTGGATTTAATTAAACAAGTAGGTAGAATAAATGGTTTTATAAAGAATGAACAAAATAAAAAAAATGCTATTGATATACTTGTTTTAAAAGAAAAACTCACCCTGAGATTTAGCGAAGATATAGATATATCTTCTCAGAAAGAACAAATTTTGAAAAAAATAGATACTATAAAAAAACAAGTGTTAGGACTTAATTATAAGCTTAAAAATAAGGATTATGTCAACAAAGCCCCTGAAGAAATAGTTCTAAAAGACAAAAAATTGATAAAAGAATTAACTATTGAAGAAGAAAAATTAAGAAGTATTGTATTAAGTATTAATTAATTATGTCAAAGTTTAATAAAAAGAAATTACCTAGTCGTCATACATCCTTAGGACCAGATAGGGCACCTCATCGATCATTCTACTATGCGATGGGAGAAACAGAACAGGATGTTGCCAAACCTTTTGTTGGCGTTGTCTCAACTTGGAATGAAGCAGCTCCTTGTAATACAGCTTTAATGAGACAGGCTCAGTCTGTTAAAAAAGGAGTTAAAAATTTTGGGGGAACGCCAAGAGAATTTTGTACAATAACCGTTACTGATGGTATAGCCATGGGTCATGAAGGAATGAAATCATCTTTAATTTCAAGAGAAATTATAGCTGACTCTGCTGAGTTAACAGTTCGAGGACATTGTTATGATGCTTTGGTTGGTATAGCTGGATGCGATAAATCCCTTCCTGGGCTAATGATGTCTATGTTGAGATTAAATGTTCCAAGCGTTTTTATTTATGGAGGTTCAATTTTGCCAGGTAAATACAAAGGTAAAGATGTAACAGTGGTTGATGTATTCGAAGCTGTTGGAAAACATTCATCAGGACAAATGTCATCTGACGAACTTAGAGAATTAGAATTAGTTGCATGTCCTAGTGCAGGTGCGTGTGGAGGCCAATTTACTGCTAATACGATGGCATGCGTATCAGAAGCTATAGGTCTAGCACTTCCTTATTCAGCAGGAACCCCAGCTCCATACGAAGAAAGAGATAAATACGCTTATGAAAGCGGACAAACTGTAATGAACTTATTAGAAAAAGAAATAAAACCTAGAGATATTGTAACAAAAAAGTCTTTGGAAAATGCAGCAACTATTGTAGCCGCTACTGGAGGTTCTACAAACGCTGCTCTTCACCTTCCTGCTTTAGCAAATGAAATCGGTGTAAAATTTGATCTAATGGATGTAGCAAAAATATTTAAACAGACTCCTTATCTTGCTGACTTAAAACCTGGTGGAAAATATGTAGCTAAAGATATGTGGGAAGCTGGCGGTGTTCCAATGTTATTAAAAACTTTATACGAGGGTGGTTTTATCCATGGAGATTGTATGACAGTTACTGGAAAATCAATGAAAGAAAACTTAAAAAATGTTAAATTTAATAAAGATCAAAAAGTTTTAAGAGAATATAATAATCCTTTATCACCTGATGGAGGAGTAGTAGGATTAAAAGGAAATTTGGCACCAGAGGGAGCTATTGTAAAAATAGCTGGATTAAAAAAATTACAATTTACTGGTAAAGCAAGATGTTTTGATAACGAGGAAGATGCAATGAAAGCAGTTCAAACTAAAAGATATAAAGATGGAGACATAATCATAATAAGATATGAAGGTCCTCGAGGAGGCCCTGGTATGCGAGAAATGTTATCAACAACCGGTGCAATATATGGGCAAGGCAAGGGAGAAAAAGTCGCTTTGATAACTGATGGCAGGTTTTCTGGAGCTACTAGAGGTTTTTGCGTAGGGCATGTAGGACCTGAAGCTGCTTTAGGAGGACCAATCGCTTTATTAAAAAATGGTGATATAATTGATATAGATGCAAAAAAAGGAACTATAAACGTTAGATTAACAAAATCTCAATTGTCATTAAGAAGAAAAAAATGGAAAGCAAAAAAATCTGCTTTTGGCTCGGGTACCCTATGGAAATACGCTCAAACTGTGGGCCCAGCTTATTTAGGAGCCCCAACTCATCCAGGTAAAAAAAAAGAAGTTAAAGATTATTCCAAAATTTAATGAAGATTAGACCAGTTATTTTATGTGGTGGTGCTGGAACTAGATTGTGGCCAAATCTTAAAAAACATCAAGCTAAACAATTTATAGATTTTGGTGGGTGGACATTATTTGGCAAAACTTTAGAGAGAGTTAAAAGACCCTTATTTGATATACCTATAATCAGCACCAATTATAAATATCTTAAGGAAATAAAAAGAAATTTAAAAAAACATAAGGTTAAAAAATATAAAATTATATTGGAGCCTGCAAAAAAAAATACCGCTCCAGCTATCTTATCATCAGCTCTTTTACAAGATATTCCCGATAAACAACCTTTAATTTTTTTGTCAGCAGATCACTTATTAGAAAAAAGTTAATAAATTTAATTATGCGATTAATAGAAATAAAAAATTTCTTAATAATGAGAATATTTTTATTTTCGGAATTAAACCCAATACTCCATCTAATCAATTTGGATATTTTATTAGTAAAAGAAAAAAAAACCTTAATAATGTTTCAAAGTTTATTGAAAAACCCAATCAAACAAAAGCCAAAAATTTAATTAAGAAAGGTGGATATTGGAACTCAGGGATTTTTCTTTTGAGAAAAGACTCATTAATAAATAACTTCAAAAAATATCAAAAAAAAATTTACTATAATACGGTATTAGCAGTTACAAAAAGTAAGCAAAGGAATAATATTTACTATTTGAATAAAAAAGCATTTATTAAAAATCCATCTAAATCTTTTGATTATGCGATTTTAGAAAAAACAAAAGCTATTTTTGCTATTAAACTAGATACACCTTGGTCTGATTTAGGTAGCTGGAAAGAAATACTTTTAATGTTTAGTAAAAATAAAAAAAAATATTATAAGAAAAAAAATATAAATTATAGACCTTGGGGTAACTACATAAACTTATACAATGGTAATAATTTTTTGGTAAAGGAGCTTAATATAAACCCAAATGGGATTTTAAGTTTACAAAAACATTTCCATAGATCAGAACATTGGTTGATAATTAAAGGTAAACCTAAAATAACCCTAAATAACAAAGTATTTATAAAAAAACCCAGAGAGACAATTTTTATACCTAAGGAATCTATACATAGAATTCATAACCCTAATAAAAAAATTGTAAAAATTATGGAAGTTCAGTTAGGAACAATATTAAAAGAAACTGATATTGTTCGATACAAGGATATTTATGGTCGAGCTAATTAATTTCTAATTCTATAGGCGTATGGTCTGAAGGTTTAATTTTTGATCTAGGATTTTTATTTATATTTATTGACGAAATGTTTCCAATTAAACTATTTGATAAAAGGAAATGATCAATTCTCATTCCATAATTTTTTTGCCAAGAACCTGCAAAATAATCCCAAAAAGTGTATTCTTGCTTAGTTTTATTTTTAAATCGATAAACATCTTTAAAGCCTAAGTTTATTAATTCACGAAATTTTTTCCTAATTTCTAATTTTCCTAGAGCATCATTTTCATATCTTTTGAAATCATAAACATCAATTTCTTCCGGAATTATATTAAAATCACCAGCAATAAGTATATTAGAATTATTAGAAATTTTTTTTTTTACATTAGAAATGAATTTTTTCAACCAATTTTTTTTGTAGATATATTTTTCAGTTTCTACTGGATTTCCATTAGGGACATAAATATTTATTAACTCCATTTTCTTTTTTTGTAATTGAATTTCTCCTGTAATTACTCTTGATTGTTTTAAATCATCATTTATAAAATTTTTGTTTATATTTGTAATTTCTGTTTTTGATATTATCGCTACACCATTGTAACTTTTCTGACCATACACATAGGAAAGATACCCGATCTTTTTAAATTCTTCGTATGGAAAGTTTTCATCTTGCGTTTTAATTTCTTGAAAGAGCACAATATCAGGACTAACTTGTTTGATATAATCTAATATATTATTGATCCTGGCCCTAACAGAGTTAACATTCCAAGATACAATTTTCATTAAACTGAAAATGAAATTCCGCAGCCACAAGAAGATAAGGCTTTTGGATTGCTTACTACGAACGACTCTCCGATCAGTTCTTTTTTAAAATCTATCGTTGAACCAGCTATAATTTCTAAGGAGGATTTATCTATTACTGTTTGATCAAATAAAATATCATCTTTATCTAATGTATTATCAACACTAAAATTATATTTAAAACCTGAGCAACCTCCACCTTGAACTGTTATTCTAAAATATTTTTTTCCTCCACTTTTAGTGACTTTTTCTATTTGGCTCTTAGCTCTATTGGTAAATTCTAATTTTTTTTCCATAATTATCTAGTATATAATCTATATAGTGACGATGCAAAAAAATTCAATTAAATCATTATCTAATTTAGCAGTTCCTTTGAAATCAAAAGGTAGGCTTTTCAAAGAAAAAAAAACACAACTAAGAACTGATTTTCAAAGGGATAGAGACAGAATTATACACTCAACGGCATTTCGAAGATTAAAACACAAAACACAAGTCTTCGTTAATACATCCGGCGACCATTTTAGAACAAGAATAACTCATTCACTGGAAGTAGCTCAAATAGCTAGAACTTTATCTAAGTTTTTTAATTTAAACGAAGATTTATGTGAGACTTTAAGTTTAGCTCATGATTTAGGTCATACTCCTTTTGGGCATGCAGGCGAGGAAGCTCTTAACGATTGTATGAAAAAATTTGGTGGTTTTGATCATAACGTTCAGACTATAAGAATAATAATATTTTTGGAAAATAGATATTATGAATTTAAGGGTCTCAATTTAACTTTAGAAACATTAGACGGTTTATTGAAACACAATGGTCCAATAAAAAATGTTACAAAATATAATAAAATTTTAGGTAAAAATTATTTTAGAAACAAAATAAATTTTTCTTTAAGCCCCTCATTGGAAGCGCAAATAGCATCTATTTCTGATGATATTGCTTACAATAGTCACGATCTTGAGGATGGATTAAAATCAAACTTATTTACATTAGATGACTTAAAAACAATTCCCATTTTAAAAAAAATTATTTTTAAACATAAAAAAATGATTAATAATTTTTCAATTGATTTAGTTATAAGGCAAGTTGTAAGAGAAATTATAAATGAAATGGTTAAAGATATAATAATTTCTACTAAAAGAAATATAAAATATTATAAATTAAAAGATTTAAATGATGTATATAAATGTAAATATTCTATTGTAACTTTTTCAAAAAAAATGAGTGAATTTGACAGAAAAATTAAAATTTTTTTAAGAAACAAAATGTATTACCATAAAAATGTTAAAAAAAAAACAAATCAAGGTAAATTCATTATTAATAAATTATTTTTATCTATAAAAAAGAATCCAAAGAGATATATAAATGTTAGTAAATATGATAAATCGAATATAGCTAGATCAATTTGTGATTTTATAGCTGGAATGACTGATAGATATGCAATAAATCTTTATAAAAAAAATAAATGAATATATTTGAATTATATCAAAAAAAAATTATCGCTTTAATTAGTAAAAATTCAAGGTTACTTAAATTAAATAAATTCAACGATTTTAAAGGTGTTACAGTAGAAATACCTCCATTAGATTTTAATTATGATTTGTCTTGCAATATTTGTCTTATTTTAGGAAAGACTAATAAAGTTGATCCCAAACAACTAGCACTTAAATTTAAAGAATTATTAAAAAACGATATAAAAGACTTTAATGAAATTGTAGTCGCTGGACCAGGCTTTTTAAATATAAGACTATCCAATGAGTCTTTAATAAACAATATTAATGAAATTATTAGTCTAAAAAAAACGTATGGTAAAAAAGAATCAAATAATAGTTACAATATTGAATTCGTTTCAGCTAATCCTACAGGTCCAATGCATATAGGACATTGCAGAGGAGCTATCTATGGCGACGTATTGGCTAATTTACTTAAATTTAATGGAAATCAAGTGACTAAAGAATATTATACAAATGATTATGGAACTCAAATTGTTAATTTTGTAAAGTCAGTATTTCTTAGAATAAGAGAAATTAAATATAAAGAAAAATTTATTACCTCAGACAATCTTTATCCTGGAGAATATATTATAGATATAGCAAAGAAGATCATTGATAATAAAAAACTCGAAACTTTTGATAACTTTCAAAAATCATATGAATTATTAAAAGTAGAATCTCTTAAAGGCTCAATGGAACTAATCAAAACAGATTTAAAAAAATTAGGAATAAAACATGATATTTTTTTTTCAGAAACCGATTTGGTTAATAACAGACTAGTTGAAAAAGCTGTGGATCAATTAAAAAAGAATAATTTTGTACAAGAAGGGTACTTAGAACCGCCAAGAGGAACGGTAGATAAAAATTGGAAAAAAACAAAAAGATTAATTTTTAAATCAACTCAATTTGGAGATGATACAGATAGAGCATTACAAAAAAATGATGGTAGCTGGACATATTTTGCGAATGATGTTGCTTATCATATGGATAAAGTCAAAAGAAATTATCAATATTTGATTAACGTACTTGGAGCTGATCATACTGGTTATACAAAAAGATTAACTGCTGCAGTGACTGCGTTATCCAAAAATAAAGTAAAATTAAATTGTAAAGTTTGTCAGCTTGTAAAATTATATAAAAATGGAAAACCTTTTAAAATGTCTAAAAGATCTGGAGATTTTGTATCAGCAAAAGATCTATTAAAAGAGGTTAATAAAGACTCTATACGATTTATGATGTTGAATAGAAGCAATGATGTAGAATTAGATTTTGATTTTGACAAAGTTTTAGAAAAAAGTAAAGAGAATCCAGTTTTTTATGTTCAATATTCATTTGCAAGAATTAGTTCATTGTTCAGAAGTATAAATAAAAAACTTGAAGATGATATTAAATTGGATACCAAAGAAATAAATTTAAATGAACAGGAATTAAAAATCCTTAGAAAAGTTTTTGAATGGCCTAAGGTTATAGAAACTGCTTCTTTAAAATATGAGCCTCATAGAATTCCATTTTATTTATACGAACTTGCTACATTATTTCATGCTTATTGGAGCAAAGGTAATGAAGATTCAAATTTTAAGTTTGTACATGAAGGGAATATCAAAAGAAAAGAAGCGCTAGCTGTAATTTCAGTTGTAGCAATTGTTACTCAAATAGGAATGAAAATTCTTGGAGTTACTCTACCGGAAAGAATGTAGTGCAAAAAATTTTAAAGATATTTTCATTTTTTATTATCATAATGTTTTTTTATTTTGTTGTTACTTATTATTTGTCGACTACAAATGCAAAAAAGATAGAATTAAATAGAGCAAACGTTGAATTAAACCTTAAAAATAAACTGGAAAAAATACCTGTTTTAGAAAATAATACTGAAGATATAATCGAATTTAACTCTTCTTTTTCTGAAGAAATAAAATCTCCTGAGCCAAGAAAATTTTGGAATTTATTAAAAATCAAATGAAAAAAAAAGCTATTATAGTAAGTTTAAAGGGTTTTAATTTGTCAACAAATGAAAAAAATCTAATAAAAAATGAAAAACCCTGGGGAGTAATTCTTTTTAGACGAAATATAAAGTCATACAAACAAGTAAAAAATTTAACAAAAAATATTAGATTAGCTAGTTGTGATAAAAATTTTCCAATATTAATTGATGAGGAAGGTAAAACTGTATCGAGACTTAAGGGGTTAATAGATAATAACTTAACTCAAAAAATATTTGGTGATATTTTTGAAAAAGATCCATTGAATGGATTTAATATTTACAAAATTTATATAAATAGACTAACAAATTTTTTTAAAAAGATTGGAATTAATATAAACACTGTTCCAGTTTTAGACGTGATTAGAGATAAAAAAAACAAGATTATTGGAGAAAGAAGTTTTTCAAAAAATCAAAAAATAGTAAAAAGATTAGGCCAAATTTGTGTTCATCAATATAAAAAAAACAAAATAGGCACGGTAATCAAACATATACCGGGGCATGGATGTACTCCTATTGATACTCATTTAAAAATGCCTAAAGTTTCCTTAGATTTAAAAGAGTTAAAAAAAATTGACTTCTATCCTTTTAAAAGTAACAAATCTTTTTTTGCAATGACCGCACATATTTTATACTCACAAATAGATAAAAGGCATGTGGCAACTTTTTCAAAAGAAATAATTTCTAAAATAATTAGAAAACAAATTGGGTTTAAAGGAATTTTGATTTCTGATGACATTTCAATGAAATCTTTAAAATATGATTTGTTAACTAATGCTCAAAAATCACTTATTGCAGGCTGTAATTTAGTTTTATATTGTGCAGGAAATTATAAAGATTCTCTTAAATTAATTAGAAATATTCCATTTATTGACAAATTTACCGCTAAAAAAACATCAGAATTTTATAAATTTTTAAGATAAAATTGAATTATGGAATCAAAACAATCAAATCAAATATCAATAAATATTCCAAATTATAGTGGTCCATTAGAAACTTTATTAGAATTAGCCAAATCACAAAAAGTTGATCTAGCAGAAATATCTATTACTAAATTGGCTGATCAATTTTTAGATTACATAAAAGAAAATAAAGATTTAGACTTAGAATCTGCTTCAGAACATTTACTAATGGCTACTTGGTTAGCTTATCTTAAGTCAAAATTACTTTTACCTGAAGATGAAGACGATGATTTCAAAGCTTTAGAGGTTGCTGAAAAGCTTAAACTTCAATTAAAAAAACTTGAATTGATAAGAATATTGTCAGATCAAATGTTACAAAAGAAAAGACTAGGAGTACATATTTTTACGAGAGGTATGAAAGGAGGAATAAGATCTATAAAAACACCAATTTACAATATTTCATTATATGAATTATTAAAAACGTATTCAAATTTTCAAATGCAAAAAACATTTAAAAGCATTAATATACCAAAATTGCCTGTGTTCACTACTGAGGAAGCAATTAATCAAGTAAAAAAAAGATTTGATTTTATTAAGGACTGGAAAAATATCGATGATTTAATTCCAAAATATTATCTTGATAAAAAGATGAATAAAACTGGCAAAGCTGGTATATTATCAGCTGTATTAGAACTCACAAAGGAAGGAGAGATAATTATATCTCAAAATAAGATTTTTGATCAAATAAAGGTAAAGAGAAATTCAAAATGAAAAAAAAAAAAGTTAAAAATAACGTAATAAATTTTCCTTCTGGCAACACAAAACTTGAACGACAAGTTGAAGCAATACTTTTTTCTGCTTCAGAACCTTTAGATGTTGAAACTATCGAAAAAAGACTTCAAACATCAACTGATATATCCAAAATTCTAGAAAAAATTCAACTTGCTTACAAAAATAGAGGTTTCAATTTAGTCTGTATTAAAAATAAATGGTCTTTTAGAACCGCAGAGGATTTGGCCAAATTAATGTCACTTCAAAAATCCACTCAAAGAAAATTATCAAAGGCTACAGTAGAAACCTTGGCAATTATTGTATACCATCAACCCGTTACTAGATCTGAAATTGAGGAAATCCGAGGGGTATCTTTTGCAACAAATACTTTAGAAATTTTATTAGAACTCGATTGGGTAAGGCCGGCTGGTAGAAAAAGTGTTCCAGGCAAACCAATTCAATATGCAACAACTGAGAATTTTTTAAATCATTTTAATATTCAGAAATTATCAGATTTACCCACAATAGACGAACTCGGTTCAGCTGGTTTGATAGATACTTCTACAATAGATAAGTCAATTTTTGGTACAGGAAAATTTTTTAAAGAACAATCATTAAAAGATAATCAGCGTATTTATGACGATATCGAGGATGCAATAAATAAAGCTCCTGATACTGAAAAATAAAGATATTTATTTAACAGGGATTATTGTATATAAGTAATTTATGGGAAATATTGGTTGGACAGGAATTATAATTATCGCAATACTAGTTGTTATCCTTTTTGGAAAAGGAAAAATTTCAAGCATTATGGGTGATTTAGCTAAAGGAATAAAAAGTTTTAAGAAAGGCATGTCCGATGATGCCTCTGTTAAAGAAGATGATAAAAATAATTCTGATAGTTCAAACTCCGATAATAAATAATTCAAATAATGCCTCAAATTGGTTGGTTAGAGATTTTAGCTGTAGTCATCATTTCAATATTAGTGCTAGGACCAAAAGAGTTTCCAATAGCTCTAAAAAAAATAGGCTATTATGTCGGTAAATTAAAAAATACATTTGGAAATTTTCAAAAAGAAATCTCATCTGTTACAGATGACATAGATTTAGAAAAAGAAATTAATCAAAGTAAGAATAAATCAACAAAAGATAAATCTGATGGCTGAGTCTAACTCTTTTACCAGTCATTTTATAGAGTTACGTGCAAGATTAATTAAATCCATAGTTTTTATCTTAATAGTTTTTATTATATCTTATACTTTTGCTGAGCAAATATATAATTTTTTAGTTGAACCATATGCTAACGCAGTAAAGGATAAAGAAAATCCTAGACGATTAATTTTTACTGCTTTACATGAAACTTTCATAACTTATTTGAAAGTAGCTTTTTTTTCTGCAATTTTTATTGGAAGTCCTATTTTAATCATACAAATTTATAAATTTATAGCACCCGGTTTATACAAAAATGAAAAAAAAGCGATTTTACCTTACCTTGTATCAACACCAATACTTTTTTTGTTAGGAGGTCTACTTGTTTATTATCTTGTAATGCCCTTAGCAATAAAATTTTTTTTGTCATTTGAAACTGTTGGGTCAAATTCTAGTTTGCCAATTGAGCTAGAAGCTAAAGTAAATGAGTATTTATCGTTAATTATGCGTTTGATATTTGCCTTTGGAATTAGTTTTCAACTTCCAGTTTTGTTAAATCTGCTAGCAAGAGTTGGCGTAGTAAACTCTGATTATCTTAAGAATACAAGAAGATATGTAATAGTTATTATTTTTACAGTTGCTGCAATTTTGACTCCTCCGGATCCGATTACACAAATTGGTCTAGCCATACCTTTGTTATTACTTTATGAATTATCAATAATTACAGTTAGATTTACAGAAAAAAAAAATAAAAAAGAGAATTAAAAATGCATGATCTAAAAAATATTAGAAAAGATATAGATACTTATAAAAAAAAGTTTAAAGAAAGAAATTTAGACTTTGATATAAATCTATTTACCAGAATTGATAAACTTAATAGAGAGTTAATCAATAAAAAAGAATTACTTGAACAAGAAAAAAAAAAATTATCTAAGTCTAATGAAAAAATAAAACGTGAACAATCAAAAAGAATTTCTTTAGAGATTGAAAAAGTAATTATTGACCAAAAAGAAGCTCAAAAAAAAGTAAATGATTTGGTTCACAATTTACCAAATATAGCAGATGAGTCTGTCCCAGTAGGCAAAGACAGTAAAAATAACAAAATTATTAAAAAGAATGGGAATGAAATAAATTTTAAGTTTAAGGTTAAGTCACATATAGATCTAGGGTTAAAAAATTTAAATATTGACTTCGAAACTTCAAGCAAATTATCAGGAACAAGGTTTGTAGTTCTTCGAGATAAATTCGCTTTATTAGAGAGAGCTTTAATAAACTTTATGTTAGACACTCATATTAACCAATTTGAATACGTTGAAATTTCACCGCCTTTAATAGTTAATGAAAATGTTATGTTTGGTACAGGGCAACTTCCAAAGTTTGAAGAAGATCAATTTGAAATAAAACTAGATAATACTGAAGATAGAAAATTTTTAATCCCAACCGCTGAAGTAGTCCTAACCAATTTAGAGAGAAATTCAACGGTACGTATTGATGAATTACCTAAAAGATATGTTGCTGCAACCCCCTGTTTCAGAAAGGAAGCTGGTAGCTATGGAAAAGATACTAGAGGAATGATGAGACAACATCAATTCTATAAAGTTGAACTTGTGAGTATTGTAGAACCACAGAAATGCTTAATGGAACTAGATAGAATGCTAAATTGTGCTGAAGAAATTTTAAAAAAACTTGAAATTCCTTATCAAGTTGTTCTTTTATCAACTGGTGACATGGGATTTAGTGCAGAAAAAACTTTTGATATTGAAGTTTGGATCCCATCAGAAAAAAAATATAGAGAAATTTCAAGCTGTTCGTCTTGTGGAACATTTCAAGCTAGAAGAATGAAAGCTAAATACAAAACAGGCGACGTAACCGAATTTGTTGGCACCCTAAATGGTTCTGGTTTAGCTGTTGGAAGATTAATGATAGCTTTAATTGAAAATAATCAAAATGAAGATGGAACAATAACTATTCCAAAGAATTTAAAAAAATATATGAATAATTTAGATAAAATTTAATATTATTCACTTGTTAAAATAGCACTTTTATTATAATTATCCAATTATGGACAGCCAAGGTTTTGCACAATTCATACCATTAATTTTAATTTTTGTAATTTTTTATTTCTTTTTAATAAGACCACAGCAAAAAAGAGTTAAGGACCATAAAGCTATGGTAGCGTCTTTAAAAAGAGGAGATGAAATTATAACATCGGGTGGAATAATAGGAACTATAGACAAGGTTATGGAAGATGATCGAATAGAAGTGATAGTAGCTGAAAATGTAAAAGTTCAAATTATAAGATCAACTATAACTAGCTTACTTACAAAAGAAGAAATTAAAAAATAATTCTTTTTCGTGTTAAATTTTTCCAAAATAAATATTTTTTTTATATATTTTATTTTCTTATTTATTTCTTTTTTTTCAATTTTGAATTTCCAAAGTGAGAAAAATTTTTTTATTGATAAAAAAGTAAATTTGGGTTTAGATTTACAAGGTGGATCTTATTTATTACTTGAAATTGACTCATCGCCACTTATAAAGGAAAAAATTCAATCAAAAGTCATACCTTTAAAAACTCTATTAAAAGAAAATAATTTAGAATACTCAAATTTTAAGATTAATGATGATAGTTTAAGTTTTGATCTTAAAGATTTTGATAAATTTAATAATCTTTTTTTTAAAAAAAAAGAAAATTTTTTAAATCCATATATCAACGAATATAATTCGTTCGAATTAGATGTAAAAAAACCTAAAAATAATAATATTAAAATATTGTTTTCAAAGTATGGTTTAGTTTCAATAAATAATTCTGCTTTAAAACAATCTATAGAAATTGTTAGGCGCAGAATTGATGATGTAGGAACCAAAGAGCCAACCATACTACAAAGAGGAGAAAAAAGAATTTTAGTTGAACTACCTGGTCTTAAGGATCCAGAGCGTATTAAAGAACTATTAGGTAAAACTGCTCAATTAGATTTTAGATTGGTAAGAGATAATGATGAATTCGGAGTTGAAAAACTTATTTCTGAAACAGGTCAAGAATTATACGTGAGTAAAAGAATTATAATGAGCGGTGATAATTTAATGGATGCACAACCTAATTTTAACAATCAATCAAATGAACCTACTGTTTCATTTTCTCTCGATAGACTTGGTGCTCAAAAATTTGGTAGGACTACAACTGACAACGTTGGTAAACGTTTAGCTATAGTTTTAGATGGATCAATTATAAGCGCTCCATCAATAAACGAACCTATTACTTCAGGAAGTGGTATGATATCAGGAAATTTTTCATTTCAGGAAGCAACAGACTTAGCTCTGCTATTACGTTCAGGAGCATTACCAACTCCACTGGATGTTGTTGAAGAAAGAACAGTTGGTCCTGATCTCGGTGAAGACTCAATTCGTTCAGGAATTATTTCTTTAATAATTGGTTTTTTCTTAGTTATTATTTTCATGATTTTTAAATATAAAATTTTTGGATTAGTTGCCAATATTGCTCTTATCTCTAATTTGATAATGCTTGTTGGTATATTAACAATTTTAGAAGCAACACTTACTTTACCAGGTATAGCGGGAATTATTTTAACTGTGGGCATGGCAGTTGATGCCAATGTTCTAATATTTGAAAGAATAAGAGAAGAGCTTAAAACTGAAAAATCTATTGTACATGCTTTTGATATAGGCTATTCAAAAGCAAGAATTACTGTGCTAGACGCAAATATAACCACACTAATTGCTGCTGTAATTTTATTTATATTCGGGTCTGGCCCAATTAAAGGATTTGCTATTACACTTGGTATTGGAATTATAACAACTTTATTTTCAGCTTATTTTTTAGCCAGACATTTATCATCACTCATAGTTTTAAATAAAAAGGAAAAAGAAATTAAAATATAATGAGAAATATCGATTTTGTATCCAAGTTTAAATTTGCAAATACTTTGTCTCTTGTCTGCTTTGTATTAAGTATCTTATTTCTGTTATTTAAAGGACTTAATTACGGTATCGACTTTAAAGGAGGAACTTTAATTGAATTAAGAACAAATTCTGAAAAAGTTGGCATTTCTGAGTTAAGATCATCATTAAATTCTATGAATTTAGGTGATGTAAATATTAAAGAATTTGGAAAAAAAGGAGATTATCTAATTAAGGTTGAACAAAAGATATCTAATAGCAATGAACTAATACCTAAATTAAAAAAAACTTTAATAGAAAATATTAATTCAGAAATAAGCTTTAGACGTGTAGAAAATGTAGGACCTAAAGTTAGTGCAGAACTTTTAAAATCAGGAATTATTGCAATTTCGCTTTCATTGGCAGCTATGCTTTTTTATATTTGGATAAGATTTGAATGGCAATTTAGCGTTGGGTCAATTATAGCTTTGTTTCATGATGTGATAATTACTATTGGAATTTTTTCAATCCTATCATTAGAGATAAATTTATCAATCATTGCTGCAGTGCTTACAATAGTAGGTTATTCTATGAATGATACAGTCGTTATATATGACCGTATCCGGGAAAATTTAAGTAAATACACAAAACTTAATATTACCGAAGTAACCAATTTGTCTGTAAATGAAACTTTATCAAGAACTATAATCACATCAGTGACCACGTTACTGGCCTTAGTCTCTATTTTTCTTCTAGGTGGAGAAATACTCAGGGGTTTTTCTTTTGCAATGATATTAGGTGTTTTGATTGGTACCTATTCATCAATTTTTGTGGCTTCTCCTATCTTAAAATTTTTTAAAGTGAATTACAAAACTTTAGAAAAAAAAGAGGAAAAAATAGTTCCTTAGTTAATAAAGGTTTTGTGCCGCAACCATTGACAGCAACATTGGAAAAGAAAGCAAAGTGTTTGTTCTTGAAAATAGCATTGCTGTTTTCGCGGATTTAGCTTTTTCTTCAGGAGAACACTCTATCATTCCTAGAGCTTTTTTTTGATTTGGCCAAATTACGAACCAAACATTATAAGCCATTATTATACCAAGCCACATACCAATTCCTATTGCTGTGGTTTTAGGATTATCACTTCCTATTCCTAAAATCATCGCTTGATGAACATATCCTTGTAAGTAAGACACAATTAAACCAGTTATTATTGTACCTAAAGCAGCCCATCTAAACCAAAATAATGCTTTAGGGGCTATAACTTTACCTATTGCAGGCTTCTGATCGTCTGGGATATTTGGCATCGAAGGAATTTGAACGAAATTAAAATACCATAATAAACCTATCCACATTATTCCAGTAAGGACATGTAAATATCTAAAAAACCAGCTAAAAAAATATCTATCAAAAACAAATCCATCTCCACCATAATGTAAACCTATCAGAAGAAGTATAGCAATAACTAGAGATACGTGAACAGTTTTAGAGAGAGATTGTAATATTGATGTCATAAAGTTTTATATCATATTTTTCATGTTTAGGCAGTTTTTTTCATACTTGAATTGTTCAGTAATTCTCTTAAAAACTTGCCAGTATAACTGTCTTTTACCTCAGATACTTTTTCTGGAGATCCTTCGGCAATTATAGTTCCTCCATTTACACCACCTTCAGGACCCATATCAATTATATGATCAGCGGTTTTTATTACATCTAAATTATGTTCAATTACTACCACGGTATTTCCGGTATTTGCAAAAGCCTGAAGAATTTCTAAAAGTTTTTTAATATCATGTGAGTGGAGCCCTGTAGTAGGTTCATCTAATATATATAAAGTCCGGCCAGTAGGTCTTTTGGAAAGCTCTTTAGCCAATTTGATTCTTTGAGCTTCTCCGCCAGATAGAGTAGTAGCTTGTTGACCAATTTTCATGTATCCCAAACCAACGTGTTTTAAAGTAATTAATTTAGATTTTATGTTTTGAATATTTTCAAAAAAAACACACCCTTCGTCAACAGTCATATCAAGAATATCTGCAATATTTTTATTTTTAAAGCGAATTTCTAGTGTTTCTCTATTGTATCTAGCTCCTTTACAAGTGTCGCAAGGAATAAAAACGTCTGGTAAAAAATGCATCTCATAAGTAATTACACCATCACCTTCACACGTTTCACATCTTCCACCTTTAACATTAAAAGAATATCTTCCAACTTTATAACCTCTAGCTTTAGACTCTGGTAAACCAGCAAACCATTCTCTAATTGGCCCAAAGGCTCCTGTATAAGTGGCTGGATTTGACCTTGGCGTTCTCCCTATGGGAGATTGATCAATATCAATAATTTTGTCTATCAGCTCAGTGCCTTTAAACCCTGTAAAAGCCTTAGGTACTTTTCTACTTTTATTTTTATTAAGCATTAAGTTAAAAGCATTATAGAGAGTATGTAATATCAATGTTGATTTTCCACTTCCAGATACACCCGTAACACAGGTAAAGGTGCCAACTGGTATTTTTAAATTTACTTTTTTTAAATTATTCCCACTGGCGCCATTAATTTCTATATGTCTGCCATTTTTTGCTTTTCTTCTTTTTCTCGGAATTGAAATAAATTTTTTACCTGATAAATAATTACCTGTTATACTTTTTTCATATCTTATAATTTCATCAACACTACCCTCAGCAACTATTTGTCCTCCATTAAGACCTGCCTCAGGACCAATATCTATTATATGATCAGAGTTTTCCATTGTTTCAATATCATGTTCCACGACAATTACTGTATTACCTAAGTCTCTTAATTTCTTAAGAGCAGTAATTAATTTTTTATTATCTCTTTGGTGCAATCCTATTGAAGGTTCATCTAATACGTATAAAACACCTGTCAAGCCAGAACCTATTTGAGATGCTAATCGAATTCTTTGTGATTCTCCCCCTGATAAAGTTCCAGATTCTCTTGAAAGAGTTAGATAGTTTAATCCAACATTGAGCAAAAAATTGAGCCTATCATTTATTTCTTTTAAAATATGTTGTGCTATTTTGTTATCTCTTTCATTTAAAACGTTTGTTAAACTTTCAAACCACTTCTGAGCTTCATCTATGGATTTTTCAGTTATCTCACTTATATTAAGAGAGTTTATTTTGATACAAAGGGCTTCATCTTTAAGTCTCATGCCTTTGCACTTTTCACAATTTGACTCACTTTGATATTGAGAAATTTCCTCTCGTTTCCATTCGCTGTCGGTTTCTAGATAACGTCTTTCTAAATTATTTACGACTCCTTCAAAGGTTTTTTTAGTTGTGTATGAGTCATATCCATCATCATAAAAAAATTTAATTTCATCTTCATCAGAACCAAATAATATAATATCTTGAATTTTTTTAGGAATTTTTTTCCATTTTTCAGAAAGAGAAAATTTATAGTGTTTAGCTAGCGACGCAAGTGTCTGCGCATAATACATTGAAGTAGATTTTGACCAAGGATCTATTGCACCATCTTGTAAACTTTTATTAGTATCAGGTACTACTAAGTTCGGATCAACATTCAAATTATGGCCTATACCCTCACATTCTTCGCAAGCTCCAAAAGGAGAATTAAAAGAAAATAATCTGGGCTCGATTTCTTCTATTGTAAAACCACTTTCTGGGCATGAAAATTTTGATGAAAATGTTACACTTTCTAATTTTCTATATTTTTTGGGTAATGTTTCATTTTCGTATTCAACTATTAATAAGCCATTAGAAAGATTCACTGCTGTTTCTACACTGTCTGCAAGTCTATTTCCAATATTTGAGTTTAAGATTATCCTATCAACAATTATAGAAATATCATGCTTTACTTTTTTGTTTAAGTTTGGAAAATCATCAATTTCAAGGTACTTCCCATCAACTTTTATTTTTGAAAAACCTCTTTTTTTATAATTTAAAATTTCTTTTTTATATTCACCCTTTCTACCTCTTACAATAGGCGACAATAAATATATTGTTGAATTTTTAGGTAATTTTTTTATTTTATCTACCATCTCACTTATCGGTTGAGAAACAATTGGTTTACCTGTAAACGGCGAGTAGGGAATTCCTACTCTAGCAAATAATACCCTCATATAATCATAAATCTCAGTCACAGTTGCTACCGTTGACCGAGGGTTTTTAGATGTATTTTTTTGTTCAATAGAAATTGCAGGACTTAAACCTTCTATAAAATCAACTTTAGGTTTTTTCATTTTATCCAAAAATTGTCTAGCATAAGATGAAAGACTTTCGACATATCTTCTCTGTCCTTCAGCATAAATCGTGTCAAAGGCTAATGATGATTTACCTGATCCAGATAGACCTGTAATGACCACAAATTTCTCTTTTGGAATTTCTAGAGAAACGTTTTTTAAATTGTGTTCTTTAGCGCCTTTTACAACGATTTTTTTCAACATATTTTTTTATAAAATAATAATGATCTTATATTTATTAATCAATTATGATATAGTTATTCTACGTTTAAAGAA
>PAFH01000001.1 GCA_002704145.1 Pelagibacteraceae bacterium
AAGCAAAAAACTGGCTAATCTCTTTATAGACAACCCTATAAATATCTGTATTTAATATTATATGAGCCAATTTTTGTTGACTGATATAAGAGCTAAATTTCTCAACTATTTTAAGAATAATGACCATAAAATAGTAGACTCTAGTAATTTAGTACCAAATAACGATCCTACCCTGATGTTTACTAATTCTGGAATGGTTCAATTTAAAAATGTTTTTACAGGTTTAGAAAAAAGACCTTATAAAAGGGCTACTACATCTCAAAAATGTGTAAGAGCTGGAGGAAAACATAATGACTTAGAAAACGTCGGATATACTCCTCGACACCATACATTTTTTGAAATGCTAGGAAACTTTTCATTTGGTGATTATTTTAAAGAACAAGCCATAGAGCATGCCTGGAAACTACTTACTAAAGATTTTGAATTACCAAAAGATAAATTATCAGTTACTGTTTTTCATGAAGATGATGAGTCTTTTAAACTATGGAAAAAAATTGCAGGTTTAAGCGAAAATAAAATAATAAAAATTTCAACATCAGATAATTTTTGGTCTATGGGTGATACAGGGCCATGTGGTCCATGCTCAGAAATATTTTATGATCATGGTGAAAAACTTAGAGGTGGACCTCCAGGCAGTCCTCATCAAGACGGAGACAGGTTTATTGAAATATGGAATCTTGTCTTCATGCAGTATGAGCAGATTTCTAAAGGCAAAAGAATCGATTTACCTAAACCTTCTGTAGACACTGGAATGGGACTCGAAAGAATGACTGCAGTTCTTCAAGGTACACATGATAATTACAATATTGACCACTTTAAAAAAATCATATCTGCCTCCTCTGAAATAATCAAAACACCAATCAACGATAAAACAATTGCAAGTCACAGAGTAATATCTGACCACCTTAGAGCTAGTAGTTTTTTGATAGCAGAGGGTATTTTACCCTCAAATGAAGGGCGAGGCTATGTTTTAAGAAGAATAATGAGAAGAGGAATGAGACATGCGCACTCTTTAGGAAGTAAGTCGCCTGTTTTTTATAAACTTTTTGATATTTTACTTAATGAAATGAATAGTAGTTACCCAGAACTAGCAACTGGTAAAGATCTTATAGTAGAAACTTTAAAAAATGAAGAAGAGAAATTCTCCTCTTTACTTGAGAGAGGTATGAAAATATTAGATGAAAACTTAGATAAAGTAAAAAATAATACATTACCTGGGGTAGTTGCTTTTAAATTGTATGATACTTACGGTTTTCCAATAGATTTAACTGAAGATATCTTAAGATCAAAAAATATTAAAGTCGATAACGTAGCTTTTGAAAAAGAAATGGAAAAAAGCAAAACGTTAGCTAGAGCTAATTGGAAGGGTTCTGGAGATAAATCAGTAGAAGAAAAATGGTTTAAAATAAGAGAAGAATTAAGCCCAACTGAATTTTTAGGTTATGAGTTTAATAAAGCAGAAGGAGTTGTTTTAAAAATTTCCAAAGGAAATAAATTTGTTGATAGTGCTAGTGCGGGCAGTGACATTGAAATCATAACAAATCAAACACCTTTCTATGGAGAGTCTGGAGGGCAAGTTGGGGATCAGGGAGTAATATTTAAATCAGATTGTAGAATTAATATTACTGACACACAAAAAAAAATGGGAGATCTTTTTGTTCATGTTGGAAAAATTGAATCTGGCACACTAAAAATTGGCCAAAGTGTTAATCTTGAGATAAATGTTGAAAATAGAAATAATTCTAAAGCTAACCATTCCGCAACACATTTACTACATGAGTCTTTGAGAAGGACCTTGGGTAAACATGTAACACAAAAAGGATCATTGGTTTCTCCAGAAAGACTTAGATTTGATTTTAGTCATAACAAACCAATTGAAAAAGAAGAGATGGTTAAAATTAACAAGGTCGTAAATGAAATAGTCGACGGATCTACAGAGGTACAAACAAGGATAATGACACCTAAAGAAGCAATAAAATTGGGCGCTTTGGCTCTTTTTGGAGAAAAGTATGGTGAAGAAGTCAGAGTAGTGTTTATGGGCAAAGAATCTAATGGTTTTTTTTCAATTGAGCTTTGCGGAGGAACACATGTAAAAAATACAAAAGAAGTTGGTAAGTTTCAGGTTATTAGTCAGTCATCAATTGCTTCAGGAGTAAGAAGAGTCGAAGCTTTAAGGGATAAACAACTTGAAAAGTATGAGAATTTAAAAAAACAAGATGCGTCAACAAAAGAAAAAACAGGCAAAGATCAATTAGAAAAAATTAAAAAGGAACTACTAAGTTTCAAAATAAAACCTGAATTTAAAGACAACAAAGACTTAAATGAAAATTTGAAAATTTTAACTAAACAATTAGATAAAATAAAAATTCAAAATGTTATTAAAGATAAGAATAAAAATAAGATTCTAGAAAAAAAGATTGGCAATTTTACATTAAGACAGCAAACTCTTTATGATTTTCCACCTAAAGAATTAAGGAGTGTTGTAGACCAAGGAAAAAAAGAAATTAAAAATGGTATAATTATAAGCATTTCAACTTTTGAAGAAAAAGTGGGAATTGCAATAGGAATTACTAATGATCTTGTTTCAAAATATGATGCAGTCAGTCTTGTAAAAATTGCTTCAGAAATACTTGGTGGAAAAGGAGGAGGAGGAAGAAAAGATTTTGCTCAAGCAGGTGGAGTCAATAGAAATAAAATAGATGATGCTTTTAAAGCGATAGTAGATAAAATTAATTAAGTTTCTTTTTAAGGTTAGAGTTTATAGATTCTAAAAATTGATTAGTTGTTAAAAATTTTTGATCTTTACTGATTAATATTGCTAAATCTTTGGTCATAGAACCGCTTTCAACTGTTTCAACACAAACTTTTTCAAGAGTTTCCGAAAATTTTATAAGCTCTTGATTTTGATCAAGATTTCCTCTGTGGGATAAACCTCTAGTCCAAGCAAAGATAGAAGCTATAGGGTTTGTAGATGTTTCTTTTCCTGCTTGGTGTTGTCTGTAATGTCTAGTTACTGTTCCATGAGCTGCCTCAGCTTCAGCTATCTTTCCATCTGGTGTTCTCAGTACACTGGTCATTAACCCCAAAGAGCCATATCCTTGGGCAACAGTATCAGATTGAACATCTCCATCGTAGTTTTTGCAGGCCCAAATATATTTTCCACTCCACTTCATTGCACATGCAACCATATCGTCAATTAATCTGTGTTCATAAGTTATTCCAGAGTTCTCAAATTTTTCACTAAACTCTTTTTGAAAAACTTCCTCAAATATGTCTTTAAATCTTCCATCATATGCTTTTAAAATTGTATTTTTTGTTGAAAAGTAGACTGGCCATTTTCTAAGGAGACCATAATTCAAACACGCTCTTGCAAAATCTTTTATAGAATTATCCAAATTATACATTGATAGCGCAATACCAGGTCCATCAAAATTGAAAACCTCATATTCAATTTTATCTTTTCCATTTTCTGACTCCCATTTGACTTTCATTTTACCTTTACCTGGAACTTTAAAATCTGTCGCTTTGTATTGATCACCAAAAGCATGTCTTCCAATAATTACACTGTCTGTCCAATGAGGCACTAATCTAGGAACATTTTTACAAATTATTGGTTCTCTGAAGATTGTTCCACCGACAATATTTCTAATCGTACCATTGGGAGATCGCCACATTTTTTTTAGACTAAATTCTTTAACACGTTCTTCATCAGGGGTAATCGTAGCACATTTTACACCTGCACCATATTTTTGAATCGCTTTAGCACAATCTATTGTAACCTGATCATTAGTTTTGTCTCTATTTTCCATACCCAAATCATAGTATTTTAAATCAATATCCAGATAGGGTTTGATCAGTTTATCTTTTATAAAAGACCAGATTATTCTAGTCATTTCGTCACCGTCTAGCTCCACTACAGGGTTTTTAACTTTAATTTTAGCCATAAAATAAAATTTAGATTGATTAAGCAAGATTTTTATACATATTAAGAAAAAATTAGCAAACTTAAAATTATGTTTAATACGATTTTTCCGAAAATACATAAAGAAGGCTATAAATTTCTAGCAATTTCAATAATTGTGACATTCTTGATTTTACTTTTTTCAAATTTTCTAGGATTTGTATTTATTTTACTTACAATTTGGATTTACTATTTTTTTAGAGATCCTGAGAGACATTCTATAAATGATAACGATTTTTTAGTAAGTCCTGCAGATGGGTTGATAACAAATATTTCAGAACAAAAAGGTCCTACAGAGCTAGCATTAGAAAATACCTCTTATACTAAAATCAGTATCTTTATGAATGTATTTAATTGTCATGTTAATAGAACTCCTTTATCCGGTTCAGTAGAAGAGATAAACTACAAACCAGGTAAATTCTTGAATGCATCGTTAGATAAAGCCAGTGAAGAAAACGAAAGAAATTACTATAAAATAAAATGTGACAAAACTAATGAAGAAATTGTCGTTGTTCAAATTGCTGGGTTAATTGCTAGAAGAATAGTGTGCGAGGTAGAGGAAAAACAAAAATTAAAACAAGGTCAAAAAATTGGCATGATACGTTTTGGCAGTAGAGTAGATGTTTATTTTAAAAATAAAAAGGTACTAGCACAGGTCGGACAAAACGTAGTTTCTGGAGAAAGCTTACTAGCTACAAGATGATGCAAGAAAATAATAAATTCAAATTAGTATCATCTAAAAAAACCAGATACCTACTACCAAATATTTTAACTTTAGGAGGAGTATGTCTTGGTATAAGTTCAATAAAATTTTCAATTGATGGTAATTTTAGCTTAGCCGTCATATTTATTTTATTAGCCGCAATATTAGATGCTTTAGATGGAAGAATTGCTAGATTAATCAAAGGAACCTCTGAATTTGGAAAAGAATTAGACTCCTTAACAGATTTTGTAAGTTTCGGAATAGCGCCAGTTTTTATTTTATACTTTTGGGAATTGTCTAGTTATGGCAAATTAGGCTGGGCTATTATTTTGATATACTCTGTATGCTGTGTTTTAAGACTAGCAAGATTTAATTTGACCAGCGTTGATAAAAAACAAATTTGGAAAGCAAACTATTTTGAGGGAGTTCCTTCCCCTGCAGGAGGAATTTTAATTTTAATCCCTTTAATTTTTGAATTAGCTGATTTAAATATAGGCTTTCAAATTAATAACATTACCCCATATTTTACTTTTTTAGTGGCAATTTTATTAGTAAGTAAAATTCCAACCTTCTCTTTTAAAAAAATATCTATTTCACCAAAAACAACTGTTTTTATTTTGTTGGCTATAGGCACGATTTTTATTTCTTTATTGTTTTATACATTTAAAACGCTTTTAATCTTTAGCGCAATATACTTAATCTTGATACCTATTAGTTTTTTTATGTATAGAAACAGATCTAAGAAAGAAATTTGGGAAACATCTGAAGAAGATCATGAAGATGTTTTATAATGAAAAAATCAAAAAGAGCAAAAAAAAGCAATTCGTGGAAGATCAAACAGCACAGAGATCAGTTTTTTAAAAAATCTAAAACTTTAGGTTATCGATCAAGATCAGCTTTTAAATTGGTTGAACTAAATAAAAAATTTAAATTTATAAAAAAAAATACTTACTTATTAGATATAGGAGCTTACCCAGGCGGCTGGTCTCAAGTTTCAAGTAAAATGATCAAATCTGGAAAAATATTAGCCATAGACCTTAAAAAGATGGATAGAATTCAAAATGTATCATTTTTTCAATCTAATTTTTTTAAACAAGAAGCTAAAGATAGAATATCAAGTTTTTTTGGAAAAAAAATAGATGTTATTCTCTCTGACATGGCTGCTGATACTACTGGTAATAGAACACTAGATTGTATTAGAACAAATCAATTATGTGCAGAAGTAATCGATTTTTCATCAAGAAATTTGAAATCAAATGGTGTCTTAGTTACAAAAATATTTATGGGTCAAGATTTTGTGGAAACAAAAGATTTGGCTAAATCTAAGTTTAAAAAAGTACAATTTTTCAAGCCAGAGTCTAGCAGAAACGAATCAAGAGAAAGTTATTTACACTGCGCCATATTAAAGACTTTATAAATTTTAAAAATTGTATATAAGTTTATATGGAAGCAATTAAAGAAGCATTAACTTTTGATGATGTACTGTTACTACCGAGATTTTCAAAAGTTTTACCGTCAGAAACAAATATTTCCTTAAACTTAACAAAAAATATTAAATTAAGTTCACCATTTTTATCTTCAGCAATGGATACTGTTACGGAGTCTAAAATGGCAATAGCTATGGCAAAGTCAGGTGGTATAGGGATAATACACAGAAATTTAAATATAAAAAAACAATGTCAGGAAGTTAAAAAAGTAAAAAAAAATAATCTATTTGTTGGAGCCGCTATAGGCACGAGCTCAGAGGATCTAAATAGATCTAAATCTTTAATTAATAATGGTGTAGACCTTCTAGTAATTGATACAGCTCATGGTCATAGTGAAAAAGTTTTAAAAATTTTATCAAAATTAAAAAAAATTAATAAAAGAATTCCAGTTTGCGTAGGCAATGTAGCAACAGGGGAGGCTGCAAAAAAATTATACAACTCAGGAGCAGATATAATTAAAGTTGGAATTGGTCCTGGTTCAATTTGTACAACTCGTATGGTAGCCGGTATAGGCGTTCCACAAATTACGGCAGTCCGAGAAGTTAGTAGAATTTTAAAAGGTAAAAATATTAAAATAATATCTGACGGTGGAATAAAATTTTCAGGCGATATAGCGAAGGCAATGGCAGCAGGAGCTGACGCTATAATGATGGGATCAATATTTGCTGGCACGGAGGAAAGCCCTGGTAAAAAATTTAAGATAAAAAATAAATTTTATAAAATTTATAGAGGGATGGGATCAATAGGTGCAATGTCAGCTGGATCTTCAAATAGATATTTTCAAAAAAATTATAAAGATAAATCAAAATTTGTACCTGAAGGAGTAGACGGTAGAGTAGAATATAAAGGCAGTGTATCTAAAATAATATATCAATTAAAAGGAGGGTTGAGATCTTCAATGGGGTATATAGGAGCAAAAAAACTAAGTGATATTAAAAGAAATGCTAAATTTATAAAAATAACTAAAGCAGGATTTTATGAAAGCATGGTACACAGTGTTGAAATGATAGAACCAACATTAAATTACAAATTATAGATATGATATTTTTAAAAATAATTTTTTTCATTTTTTTAATGACTAACAATTTATTCGCTAACAATAAATTTTATGAGGAGGGTCTTGTATTTTTTAATGATAAAAAATTTAAAAAGGCAAAATTTAAGTTTGAACAAGATATTGTTTTTAATCCAAAAAATAAAAAATCTTATTTATACCTTTCTAAAATATTCAAGGAATTGAACGAAAAAGAATTAGAAAAAAAAAATTTAAATACTGTCATTTTACTTGATCCATCAAATGAAGAGGCTACATACAATCTTGCTAAACTAAAGTTAAGCGAGTCAGATTTTACTGGTAGCAAGAAATTAATTGATGGTTTAATTGTTTTTTGTAAAAAATATTGCAAAGAAAGCAAAGAACTCAAAGTAGAAATAGAAAAATCATTAAAGAAATAAATGCTATTCCAAAATCGTAAGGAAAAAATAATTATTGTAGATTTTGGCTCTCAAGTGACAAAACTTATAAGTAGAAGGACAAGAGATTTAAGTGTTTATTCAGAAATTTTAACAATTCAAGATTTACATAACATTAAAAATTTTGAAAAAATTAAGGGGATAATTTTATCAGGTGGTCCATCAACAGTAACAAAAAAAAAATATCCTAGTATTCCTAAAAAGATTCTCCAACAAAAAATTCCTATTTTAGGAATTTGTTATGGACTTCAATTAATATCAAAGATTTTTGGTGGTTCAATTAAGTCATCCAAAAAAAGAAGGGAATTTGGCAGGGCGCTTATCTATAAAAAAAAAATTCTTTATTAACTAAAAATTTTTTTAAAGGAAAATATCAATCTGTTTGGATGAGTCATCAGGATGCTGTTGTTAAATTACCAAAAGGTTTTTCTAGAGTTGCTTCGACTCATGAATCTAGGTTAACAATTGTAGAAAATACGAAGAATAAGATCTACGGAGTTCAATTTCACCCTGAGGTCACACACACTCAAAATGGTATAGAAATTTTACGAAATTTTCTATTTGGAATTTGTAAGATAAAAGATAAATGGCACGTTGCTTCAGAAAAAACCCGACTTATAGAAGATATTAAGAATACAGTTAAAAATGACAAAGTAATTTGCGCACTCTCAGGAGGAGTAGATAGTAGCGTTGTAGCTCTACTAGTAAATAAGGCAATTAAAAAAAATCTTATTTGTATTATGGTTGATACAGGGTTAATGAGAAAAAATGAATTTAAATATTCATATAGATTATTTAAAAACCAATACAAACTAAATGTAAAATTAATAGATGCTTCAAATTTATATTTAAAAAAACTTAAAAATATAAACAGCCCCGAAAAAAAAAGAAAAATAATTGGCAATTTATTTATAAAAATATTTGAAAAGGAGGCTAAAAAAATTAAAAATATAAAATACCTTGCCCAAGGCACTTTATATCCTGATATTATTGAGAGTAGATCATCAACTGGTAGCCAAACTTCTAAAATTAAGTCTCACCATAATGTTGGTGGGTTACCAAAAAAAATGAATTTAAAATTAATTGAGCCCCTTAAAGAATTTTTTAAAGATGAAGTAAGAAATTTGGGAAAATCGTTAAAATTAAAAGATGATATTAGAAACAAACATCCATTTCCAGGACCAGGCCTTGCTATTAGAATTATTGGTAAAATTACATCTGAGAAAATTAAAATTTTAAAAGAGGCTGACTACATTTTTATCAATGAGTTAATAAAAAATAATTTATACGATAAAATTTGGCAAGCATATGCAGGTCTGTTGCCAATGAAAACTGTAGGAGTTATGGGAGACTCAAGAACTTATGAATATACATGTTTGTTAAGAGCTGTAATATCAGAGGATGGAATGACGGCTGACTATTTTAGTTTTCCTAAGCAATTTTTAGATAAAATCTCAAATAAAATTGTTAATGGTGTACCAGGCATTAATAGAGTGGTATATGATATAACTTCTAAACCACCTAGCACTATAGAGTTAGAATAATGTTAAATAAAATTGGAAAAATTTTAAAAAAAAAGAATAGAAAAAAAATTGTAACTCTGACGGCATATTCTAAAAATATTGCACAAATACTGGATAAATACTGTGATATAATTCTTGTTGGAGACTCTCTTGCAAATGTTTTATATGGTATGAAAAATACTCATAAAATTTCTCTTGATACAATAATTCAACATGCTGTGAGTGTAAGAAAAGGAACAAAAAAATCTCTTTTAGTAGTTGATATGCCTAAAGGATCATACAAAAATCCATTTCAAGCTAAAAAAAATGCTCAATTAATTGTAAAAAAAACTAAATGTGATGCTGTGAAAATAGAAAGCAACAATAAAAATTTTAAAATAATTAAAGAAATTATAAAAGCTAAAATACCAGTAATGGGACATATAGGATATACGCCACAATTTAAAACAAAGTTTAATGTTGAAGGTAAAAACAACAATGAAATAAAAAAATTAATTAAAGAAGCGTTATCGATACAAAATGCCGGAGCATTTTCAATAGTATTAGAATGTTTAACACCACATACAGCCAAAAAAATAACTAAATTACTGTCTATACCTACAATCGGTATTGGTTCATCTTCGCATTGTGATGGGCAAGTTCTTGTAACAGATGATATTCTTGGATTAAGTGGATTTTATCCGAAGTTTGTCAAAAAGTATGTTAATTTAAATTTAATAATAAAAAAAGCAGTGAAAAAATACAGCAAAGAAGTCAAAGCAAAAGTGTTTCCTAATAACAATAATTTTTTATATGGAAAATGAAGAAAAAATAAGTTTTTTAAAAACATTAATAGTTTTTTATGAAAATAATAAAACTACTCTTGTCGTTTTAGCAACTATCGTAGTTCTTTCTATTTTGTCATTAAATTATTTAAATTATCACAAAAAAAACGAAAATATAAAGATTTCTGAAAAATATGTTAAAGCAGGAATTTATCTTACATTAAATAAAAAAAAGGACTCTAGGGCTATTTTAAAAGAAATTATAGAAAGTCACAATAAATTTTATTCAATTTTATCTTTAAACACAATTATTGATAACAATCTTGAAAAAAATAATGAAGAAGTTCTTAAACTTTTTGAAATTGTAGAAAATACTAGTAAAGAAAAAGAACAAAATAATTTAATTAAATTAAAAAAAGCTTTATTTTTGATAAAAATTTCTAGAGAAGAAGAAGGAAAAATTATTTTAAATGAAATTGTTTCGGATGACTCAATATGGAAAGAAACTGCATCAGAAATTTTAGAATAATAAATTAAAATCTTATTATCTTAAATTAATGAAAAAAATTGTATTTATAATATTTTTATTTACTCTTTCAAATTGTTCATTTGATAATAAAACTGGTATTTGGACTGACAATAATTCAGTAGATCTAGATAAAGATAAGAGGTTCAAGGATTTTGAAACCCTTTATACAAAAGAACCCACTTTTAACAAAGTAATTAAACCAAATAAGAAACTAAATATAAAATTAGACAAAGTCTTAAATGCAGAAAAATGGGTTGATAAGTATTTTCAAAATACTAATAATTTTGATAATTTTTCTTACGGAAATAAGAATATTTTAGCTCTTAAAGGAAAAAAATTAAGCAGGTTTAAAGTAAAAAATGAAATTTTGTCAGATGGTCAAAACATTGTTACTTCAGATATTAAAGGTAATATAATAATTTATTCCCTAATTGAAAACAAAGTAATATTTAAATTCAACTTTTATAAAAAAAAATTTAAAAAAATAAAAAAAAATCTGAATATTAAAGTAGATAATAATGTCGTGTTTGTATCTGATAATCTAGGATATTTATATGCTTTAGATTATTTAAACCAAAAATTATTATGGGCTAAAAACTTTAGAGTCCCTTTTAGATCAAATATTAAAACTTTTGAAAATAAAATAGTACTATCAGATCAAAATAACAATTTTTATGTCATTAATAAGATAAACGGGGAACAAATTAAATTTATACCAACCGAAGAAACCCCTATAAAAAGTGATTTCATTAATTCAATAGCATTTATTAATAATCATTTAATTTATCTTAATACATTTGGAACTCTCTATTCTATAAATGGAGAAAATCTTAAAATAAATTGGTTTTCTAATTTGAAACAATCATTTGACAGAACTGCTAACAATTTATTTTACTCTAATCCCGTAATTATTTATAAGAATAGAATAATCGTTTCTACAGATCCAAGTTTATATGTACTAAATATAAATGATGGAAGAGTGATAATAAAAAAATCAATTACTTCAATAGTAAATCCTATAATTTCTGGTGGAAATTTATTTATTGTCACTAAAGATAATCTTTTAGTTTGTATAAACCTTAATTCTGGAGAGATAAATTATTCTTTAGATATTTCAAAAGAAATTTCAGAATATCTAGATTCAAAAAATAGAAAAATTAGTGTTAAATATATGTATTTAGTAAATAATAATCTAATGATAATTTTGAATAATTCATATTTTGTATCTTTTTATAAAAATGGGAAAATAAATGAAATACAAAAACTAAAAAGAAAATTAGGAACTGCGCCAGTTTTTATCAAACAATCTATTATTTTTTTAGATAAGAATAAAAGAATTACAGTTTTAAATTAATTATTTGATTTACCACTCAATAAAGATAGTTGAGTTATCTTTGACTCCCCTAGATTATCAGATGGTTTAATAGGATAATCTCCTGTAAAATAATGATCACTAAATTGTGGATATAACTCATTTCTTTTACCTTTCCCCAAAGCCGCGTAAAGACCATCTAGACTTAAAAATTTCAAAGTTTTAGCTTTAATGTATTCACAAATTTCATCGTCTGATTTTTTGTTTGCTAATAATTCATTTTTTGTTGGCATATCCACGCCATAAAAGTCTGGGAATTTTATCTGTGGACAAGCTATCCTTACATGAACTTCTTTTGCACCTGCCTCATAAAGCATTTTAACAATTTTATGACAAGTTGTTCCCCTAACTAAAGAGTCATCAATAAGTATAATTGATTTGTTTTTTACAATACTTTTAGTACTACTCAATTTTAGTTTTACACCTAAACTTCTTATATTTTGAGTTGGTTCAATAAAAGTTCTTCCTACGTAGTGGTTTCTAATCAACCCGAGTTCAAATTTTTTATTAGAATATTCTGCGTATCCCAATGCGGCTGGTACACCAGAGTCTGGAACAGGTACCACCATATCTGCTTGAACGTCTGTTTCTTTTGCTAACTGTTCACCAAATCTTTTTCTATATTCATAAGCACATTTATTTCCTATCAAGCTATCTGGTCTAGCAAAATAGATATACTCAAATACACACGGTCTTGCCTTCTGTTTTGGAAAAGGTTTTATACTACTTAGTCTATTGTTTTCTATTATAACTATTTCCCCATTTTCTACTTCTCTAATATAGCTAGCTCCGACAATGTCTAAAGCACATGACTCTGAAGCAAGAATAAATGTATCTTTTAATTTACCAATTACCAAAGGTCTTATTCCGAACGGATCTCTGACCCCAATAAGTTTTTTGTTTGTCATTAAAACGAGTGAGTAGCCACCTTGGATTTGAAAAAGAGCATCAATCAATTTGTCTATTATTTTTTCTCTTCTTGACTTTGCTATTAGCTGCACGATTGTTTCTGTATCACTTGTAGTTCTGAATATAGCTCCATCTTTTACGAGAGTTTCTCTTAACATTAAAGCGTTTGTAAGATTGCCGTTGTGAGCTATACTTAATCCGCCTACATGAAGATCTGCAAAGAACGGTTGAATATTTCTTAAAGACGTTTCCCCAGTAGTAGAGTATCGATTATGACCAATTGCAAATTTTCCAGGCAATTTATTAATCACGTTACCCTTAGAAAAATGGTCACCAACAAGACCTTGTCTTTTCTCGGAGTGATAATTTTTTCCATCATAGGAAACTATTCCGCATCCCTCTTGACCTCTGTGTTGAAGCGCATGTAATCCTAATGCAACAAGAGCAGAGGCGTCTTCATGGTTAGATATCCCAAAAACTCCACATTCTTCTCTTAATTTATCAGATTTAAATTTTTTCAATTTTTTCTTTTGTATCTATAAAATCTTTGTTAGATGGAAATTCTTTAATAAGAACTTCACTTCCTTTTTTAATTAAATTAAACGACAAAGCATCTTCTGCTGATATACCCCAATTTTTGTAAGGATAAAACCAATTTAATATTGAAAACAAACAAATCGAAACAATATAACCTTTAAAAATACCAAATAAAAGACCGAAAGTTTTATCCACCGAACCTGCCCCAGTCCAAGTTATAGCTCTACCTAAAGATTTGCCTAATAAAATAGTTAAAAAAATTGTACAAATAAAGACTGCAACTCCAATACCAATATTATTTATAAATTCAGACTCAATATAATCACTTACCCACGGCTGCAATTTTGGAACCAAAATAATAGTAATTATAAGGGCAAACACCCATTTCATAAAAGACATAAAGCTTAAAGAAAAACCTCTTATAAAACATTGAGACATAAAGTAAATCATCAAAATTAAAAAAAAAATATCAAAAATATTAATCTCAACTAAATTTTTAAAAAAATTCTGCATTATAAATTTACTTACCTTTCTATTCCAAAAGGTTTAAAAATTAAAATTAGTTTTGGTAATAAAGTCAATACTGAAATTAAGGCAAGGAGCATAGCTATTCCTGTAAATACTCCAAAATAAATTGTAGGAATAAAGTTAGAAAAAATCAAAATAGAAAATCCAAATATTATTGTTATCGAAGTATTTAAAATAGCAATACCAACTGTACTATGACATTTATCTAATGTTTGTTCGTAATCATTTATCTTTTTGAATTCTTCTTTAAATCGATAAATATAATGAATACTATTATCTACCGCTATTCCTATGGTAATAGCAGCTATAGTAATTGTCATCATATCAAGAGGAATTTCCATTAAACCTATAATTCCTAAAATAAAAAATGCTGCTAGAAAGTTTGGAACAACCCCTAAAATAGCTAATATTTTATTTCTAAAAAGAACAAAAAACATTGCTGAAATTCCTAACATAACTATACCTAATGTAAGAATTTGAGACTTGAAGAGACTTTGTAACAAGTTATTAAATAATATTAAAACACCAGTTAATTTATATTCTTCTTTTTTAAGCTCTAATTTAGTATTTAGTTCTAAATTAATCTTATTAATTAAATCATTTCGTCTTAAATCTTTTAATGAGTCTTTAATTCTGACACTAACTCTAGCCTCGTCTTCCTCTACGGAAATATAGGGTGAAACAATTTCTTTCTTAATTTTATCAGGAATTTTACTGTATAAAACAGCAATTTCTAAACTCTGTAACTCTTTTTTATTTAAGTCTTCAGCAACTCTAAGAATAGATGCAAAAGATAAAACTTTTCCAATTTCAGGCAAACCATCTAAATAATCATGAACTTTAATAATCTTATCCATTTTGTCTCTGGTAAACCAATATTTTTCTTTACTATCTTTATCATCATTCTCTTCCTCCCATTCAGAAAACTCATCATCATTTTTTTGCTCATTTTTTACAGGAAACTTTATTATTATATTTAATGGGGTTGTTCCCCCAAGTTCATCATCTATTTTCTTCATACCTTTATAAATTTCTGTTTCTTTATCGAAGTAGTTTATAAAGCTATTTTCAACTTCTAATTTTGATATTCCAATAATACTTAAAATTATAACTAATGATGTACAAGAGAAAATTACTAACTTGCTTTTTTTTGCAAAAGAGCCGAGGTTCTCTGTAATTTTTGATTTTTCTGTATCTTTTACACTTATATCGTTATCAGAAGAAAATAAATTTAAAAGTGAAGGTAGTAATAAAAAAGTTACTATCAATGATACAGTGAGACCCATAGTCATCATCCATCCAAAGTCAATTATTGGTTTTATTCCACTAAATATTAATGATAGAAATGCGCAAATAGTTGTTAAGACGGTATAAAGAATAGGTAAAAACATTTTCTTACTAGTTTCAAGCACTGCTTCATTGTTTGATAAATTACTAAATTCTTTTTTTAACTGCAAAAATCTTACTGTAACATGAATATTCATTGCCATATTAAGTATAAGCATTAATGCTATAAAATTAGATGAGATAACTGTAACTTTCCAACCCACCATGCCAAGCAAACCTATCATGATCATCACTGACGTCATACATCCTAGCAGTGGCATTACTACCCATTTAATGTTTTTAAAAACAATCCAAAGAGTGATCACAATAAAGATAAAAACTCCTACTCCAAAAACAATTATATCATTTTTGATATAAGTCATCATATCGTCTGCTATCATTGGAATGCCGCCTAAATGAATTTTCGCATTCTGACCGTATTTATTTATTACATCTCTTATTTCATTAATATTTTGATGATTTCTTGTATTGTACAAGTTTTTATATTCTTCATATTCTATTAAGAATTTTTTATAATTAATTTTTTCAGATTTAGTTAAATTTCCATCTAAAGACTGATTATAGAATCTATTTTTAATTTTAAGATACTCATTTAGTCTTTCATCTTTTTTTAAATAAACTACGATAGCAGAGGTTTTTCCATCTTCACTAATTACGTAATCTTTATAAATTGGGCTATTTAATATCTCTTCAAAACCTCTTTTTCTGTCTATTTCAGGATGAGATAACGTTTTATAATTTTTTAACCTTTCCATCAGTTTTTCGTCAGTACTTTTTAATAATGGAACATCAATAATAGTGATAACATTATCTACCCAAGATAATTTTTCAATTTTTGACTTAAGTAGTTGTAGATTTAGAATAGTTTCTTTTTCCTCAAAACTAGTCACAGGTGAATAGGTGAGCACTAAAAAATCCTTTGAACCATATCTTTCGTTTACTTCCCGCAGGTATTTTAAATCTTCATCTCCTTCTAGAATAAGTGCGTCGGAAGAAGCATCTAAATTAAAATTCTTTGAATAGTATAGTGATGAGAATAAAATTGCTGCTATTAAAAATAGAGTTATTTTAGGAAAATCTATAACAAATTTTTTATATATTTGAGCAATCATAAGAATATTTCAGATATATCTTAAAACTGTGATAACTAAAGATAAAATTTTGTCTTAATTTTTACTTAAATCTTTGAATTTTGTATAAATGCCTTCAAAAGCAACTTTTACGATACCTGTTGGGCCATGTCTTTGTTTTCCTAATATTATATCTGCAAGACCATTTACATCATTCATCTTTGACTGCCATTCAGCATGTTCTATTGAACCTAACTTTGGTTGCTTTCTTTCTAAATAGTATTCTTCCCTATATACAAACATAACAACATCTGCGTCTTGTTCTATCGAACCAGACTCTCTCAAATCAGCTAATTGAGGCTGTTTATCATCTCTTTGTTCTACAGCTCTAGAGAGTTGTGATAATGCTAAAACAGGAACTCCAAGCTCCTTTGCTAGTGCTTTTAAGCCTTGAGTTATTTCAGAAATTTCTTGAACTCTTCCTTCGTTTTTATTTGAGTTAGATCTCATTAGTTGAATATAATCTACTACTATTAAACTAACACCGAAAAGCCTTTTAATTCTTCTAGCTCTATTGCAAAGAGTTGCTATAGTAATAGCAGGAGTTTCATCAATAAAAAGAGGAAGATTATAAATATTTCTTGATGTTTCTATATAACGATTAATTTCTTCCTCAGTAACTTTTCCACGCCTAATGTCGTCTGATTTAATTCTTGCTTGTTCCGACAATATTCTGGTTGATAGCTGTTCTGAGGACATTTCAAGAGAAAAAAAAGCAACAGATGATTTTTCTTGTTTACTTAAAATATTTTGTGCAGCGTAATAAGCAATATTTGTTGCCAAAGCAGTTTTACCCATAGAAGGTCTACCTGCTAATATTACTAAATCAGATTTGTGAAGACCACCAAGTTTCTCGTCTAGATCAGTTAAGCCAGTAGGCACACCAACTATACCTTTATCATTTTTCATCGCTAACGTTGCCATTTCAATAGTTTGATCTAGCGCCTGATTAAATTTTAAAAAAGATTGAGAAAAACTTCCTCTTTCAGCTAAATCAAATAATGATCTTTCAGTATTTTCAATAATTTTTTCAGCATCTTGTTCTTTTGCATTTAAAGTTTCAGATGATAAATTATCAGAAATAAGAACTAGTTCTCTTCTAAGATACATTTCATGTATAATTTTTGCATAATCGAGTGCTTGTTTAGTAGATCCAGAAAATCTAGTTAATTTTACTAAATATTCTGTTCCACCAACTTCATTTAACATGTTATCTTTTTCAAAATAGTTTTTTAGAGTTATTGGGTTAGCAATCATTCCTTTACTATTTAAAGTTTCAATAACTTCATAAATTTTTAAATGTGCGGGATCATAAAAACTTGTTGGATTAATAACATTTGAAACTTCATCAATAATATCGTTGTTCACCAATATTGATCCAAGTAAAGCTTGCTCAGCCTCTAAATTTGAGGGTTGTTTTTTATCTAGATTATTTTCATTAACTTTGATTTTTTCCACATACTAATAATAGTTTCAGGTAGATACAATTAAAGTTAAAAGTTACACACTTTTTTTGCCCACCTGTGGAAAAGTCAAGAGGATTGAACTTTATCGATTTTAATTGAAATTTGAGCGGAAACATCTGTATGAAAATTTAAATTAATTTTATAGTTTCCTATTTTATCTAAACTTGTCTTTAGCATTATTTGAGAGGGCTTTACTTCAACTTTATATTTTTCAAATATTGCTGCAGAAATTTCTTTTGGCTTTATAGAACCATAGAGCTCGCCATTTTCTTTGCTTTCCTTATTAAAAATAAATGATTTATCATTAATTTTTTTAGCCAATTCTTTAAATTTAGTCTTTAACTCAATATTTTTTTTATTCAGTTCATCTTTTTTTTTTGAAACAAAATCTAAATTCTCTTTATTTAACCTAAGAGCTTTACCAGTTTTTAAAAGATAATTTCTACCATAACCAGGCTTGACTTTAACTTTATCTCCTATGTTACCGAGATTCATAATATTTTCTAAAAGTATAATTTCCATAATTATATAAGTCCAAGAATTTTAGCTTTTTTAATTTCTCTAGTAAGTTTTTTTTGTTTACCACTAGATACAGATGTTATTTTAGAAGATAAAAGTTTATTGTTCTCTGAGATATATCTTTTTAATAAATTTATATTTTTATAATCAACGACTGGAGCATTTTTGACTGAAAGAGGACACGACCTATTAAATCTTCCTTCAGATTTTTGGAACAGACTTAGTTTATTTAATGAACTGGAGTTTCTTTGAAATTTTTTTCCTTTTCTTTTCATCTATTTTTCCTTTTTAAAATATTCGTTTTCTGTATCTAGATTTTTATATTTCACTAATAGGTGTCTTATAACTGAACTATCAATCTTTAATTTTTTGTTAATTTCATTTAGGGTTTCTTTATTGCCTTTAAATTTATAATGAATGTAAAAACCTTTGTTATATTTTTTAATTTTTGTTGCAAGGTTTAATAATCCCCATTCCTCTATTTTTACAACTTTACCAGAATTACTGTTTATTATATCACTATATTTATCAGTAATTTTTTTCAGTTCGGACTTAGGCAGATCTTGCTTTACTACAAGAGTGTTTTCGTAAAAAGACATATATTATTGTTAATTAATTAGCTTTTAAGTTCATATTGTAAAAAAAGTTTTATACTATAATAGATATTTATATCAATACTAATTATCGTTAAATAGATGGTAAATATATGAACGCAATACTCTTTCCAGGGCAAGGATCGCAAATTATAGGAATGGGATCTGAATTTTATAACAATTTTCAAATTGTCAAAGAAATTTTTAATAAAGCCGATGACACATTAAACTATAAAATCTCAAAGATTATTTTAGATGGTCCTGATGAACAGTTAAACCTTACTCAAAATACTCAGCCAGCAATTCTTACAGTTAGCTTCTCAATTTTTTCGGTGCTTAAAAAAGAATTTAATTTTGATTTTAGTTCTACAAAATATTTCGCAGGACATTCCCTTGGCGAATATAGCGCTTTAGTCAGCTCAGAGTCTCTTGAGTTTAAAGATGCATTATTTCTTCTCTATGAAAGAGGTAAATCAATGCAAGAAGCTGTTCCAGTTGGGGAAGGAAGCATGATTGCTGTATTAGGTCTTAAGCTAAATGAATTAAATAATTATATTAAAGATATAAATACTAAGGGCGTTTGTGAAATAGCAAATGATAATGCTGAAGGACAAATAATAGTAAGCGGTGATAAAGATAGTATAAATTTGTTAATAAAAAAATTAAAAGAAAACAATAAAAAAGCTATTCCATTAAATGTTAGCGCACCATTTCATTGTTCATTGATGAATTCTGCAGCTGAAAAAATGAGAGATAAGATTAATTCTATAAATTTTAAAAAACCGAATATAAGTTTAATTTCTAATGTTACATCTAAACCAGAAGAAAACCCAGAAAATATTAAAAATCTATTAATAAAACAAATTAGTTCTACGGTAAGATGGAGAGAAAGTATTATTCATATGTCTAACGAAAACGTAAATAATTTCATTGAAATTGGCCCTGGAAAAGTTTTAACGGGCATGGTTAAAAGGACAATTAAAGATATTAATTGCTTTAGTATAAATTCAATAGATGATATGAAAAAAACCATTGATGAACATAAAAAATAAAAAAGTTATTATTACTGGTGCTACAGGTGGAATAGGTAACAGCCTGGTAAAAAAATTTGTTGAAAATGGATCTAAAATTCTAGCAACAGGTACAAATGAGGATAAATTAAATAAACTTAAAAATGATTTTACAGATATTCAAATTGAAAAATTTAATTTAGGAGAACATTCAAAAATTGAGTCTTTTATAGATATGGCAAACGATAAGTTAGGAGGTTTAGATATTTTGATAAATAACGCTGGCATAAATTTAGATAGTTTAACTATAAGGCTATCTGAAGAAAATTGGAAAAAGGTTTTAGATATAAATTTAACTTCAACTTTTTTGATGTGTAAATCAGCAATAAAAAAAATGATAAAAAATAAATCTGGAAAAATTATAAATATTACATCTATTGTTGGTCACACAGGAAATTTTGGACAAACAAATTATTCTGCATCTAAAGCAGGAATTGTTGCTTTTTCAAAAAGCTTAGCCTTAGAGTATGCAAAAAAAAATATTAACGTAAATTGTGTTTCTCCTGGTTTCATAAAAACCGAAATGACAGACAAAATTCCAGAAGAATATAAAGCAAAGTTAATAAACAGAATACCTGCAGGAGACTTAGGAACTGGAGACGATGTTTCAAATTGTGTAGCATTTTTAGCTTCAGATATGGCTAATTACATTAATGGTGAAACCATTCATGTTAATGGCGGAATGTATATGGCTTGACAATTCTATCTAATAATTTATGAAGAAAACATCATAAACATAATAAAGGTAATTAATGTCAAACGATATAAAACCAAAAATTAAAAAGATTGTTGCAGATCATTTAGGTATCGAAGAGGAAAAGGTGACAGAAGAGGCAAGTTTTATTGATGATCTTGGAGCAGATAGTTTAGATACTGTTGAATTAGTTATGGCTTTCGAGGAAGAGTTTGGGTCTGAAATTTCTGATAGTGAAGCTGAAAAAATTTTAACAGTTGGTGACGCAATAAAATTTATTGAAAGCAAATCAAATCAATAGATTTTATAATAATTATTATGAGTCACGACTCAAATAATATAATGGTCATATTGTCTTCTCCATCTGGCGCAGGCAAAACTACGATTACAAAAAAGATACAACAAAAATATCAATCATTTAAAATTTCAGTTTCGCACACAACAAGAAAACCTAGGCCGAATGAAGTTGATGGTATCGATTATCATTTTGTTACAAACGAAGAGTTTAATAAATTAATTAAAGAGGGACAATTTTATGAATACGCAAAAATATTTGATAATTATTATGGAACAAATAAAAAGAACGTCGACGAGCTATTTAAAAAAAATGATGTAATTTTTGATATAGATTGGCAGGGGAATAAACAATTATCTAAGTTTAAAAACTTAAAATTAATTAAGATATATTTAATTCCACCCAATAAAGATGAATTAAAAAAAAGACTTATTAGCAGAAATCAAGACTCCACAGAAGAGGTACAAAGAAGGTTTAAGGCATTTGACAAAGATATAAAATATTGGAGTGATTATGATTATATTATTATAAATGAAAATTTAGAAAATTGTTATAAACAAATTGAAAAGATTATTTCTTTACATAAATCAAACTTCACAGATAATTTTCAAAAATCCTAGTCATTTCGTAATACAATTCTGGTTTTATTTCTGATGGTCGTAATTTCAAATCTAAATTTTTAATGGGTTCTAATTGATTTATCTTAAATATCTTTTTTACACTTTTATTAATCATTTTTCTTTTATTTGAGAATAAAATATTAGTGATTTTTTCAAGATTTTCAATTTTGTTAATTTTTATTTTATTCAATTTAGGCTTTAATTGGAGAACACAGGAAATAATTTTTGGTCTTGGAAAAAAACAATTTGGTGAAACATAAAATTTGTTAGTTGCTATTAATCTATAATTTGTAAGTATAGATAGTCTTCCATAGTGTTTAGAATTAAATTTTCCTATTATTCTTTCAGACATTTCTCTTTGAAACATAAGAATCAAGCTTATATATTTAGGAGGCCAATCCCTGAACTTTATTAATTTAACTAAAATTTGAGAGGAAATATTATAGGGCAAGTTACCGAAAATAATTGTATTATTTTTAATTTTTTTTTCAATTTCAAAATTTAAAATATCTTTATTAAATATTTCAATATTCTTGTAATTTGAATATTTTAGTTTTAATTGCTTAAAAAGTAAAAAATCCTTTTCTATAAGTATAATTGATTTGGGCTTGTGTTTAAGAATTTCATCTGTCAACGCGCCTTTTCCTGGACCAATCTCAATTATATTTCTATTATTTATCTTTGTAAGTCCTACAATTTTCTTTATGATATTTAAATCTATTAAAAAATTTTGACCTAAAGATTTTTTTGCATAATTCATTAGATCTTTGTCTTAATAAATTTGATACACTGAAGTAGACTAGAAGAATCAGCTTTGTTTTTTCCAATTAGGTCTACTGCTGGGCCATGGTCTGGGGAAGCTCGTAAATAATCTAAACCTAAAGTGATATTAATTGCATCAAACTTAAATAAAGTTTTAAATGGTGATAAAACTTGGTCATGATACATCCCAACTATTACATCGAATTTTTTATAATTCTGAATAAAAATAGTATCTGTAACAAGCGGTCCATAAATTTTTAATCCTTTTTTTTTTAATCTTTTTATTGCAGGCAATATATATCTAATTTCCTCTGAACTTTTATTAAACTCACTGTTGTGTGGATTAAGTCCAAGAATTCCAATTTTTGGTTTGAATTTGAATAATTTTTTGAATTCCTTATTTAAGGATATTATTTTTTTATATATGAAAGATATACTTATATTTTTTGGGACATCATTTATTCTTATATGTGTAGTCAAGGGTACTACTGATAATTTTTTATTATGTAGAAACATTACTTCAGTCGATTTTTTAACTTTGCATTTTGAGGCAAAAAATTCAGTAACCCCAATTTTATTAGACTTTTTAATTAATTTTTTATCTATAGGGCAATTAATAATTGCTTTTGCGAATTTATTTTTTACTAAAAAATGTGCTTTTTCTAAAGATCTCAACACATATTTAGATGACTCTTTCAAACTTACCTTAAAAGGATTTTTATACTTTATAGGAATATCTATAATATTTAAATTATTTGTTAAAAGTTTATCGTTAAGATTCGTTATTTTATCAACTTGTAACTTAATACCAATTTTTTTAAATTGATTTAAAAATAAATTATAATTAGCTATAAAATATAAGTTTTTTCTTGTGCTATAATTTAATTTTTTCCAAACTTTATAAATAATTTCTGAATTTATACTGTTAGGATCGCCACCAACTATAATTATCTTTTTATTCATTGAATTGTATCAAAGTTGTATTTTTAATTTTTGAAAGATAACTACTAGAAAACAAACTTAATAAATCATTTCTTTTTTTATTTATTATCCTAATTTTTATTTCTTCTACATTAGACTTATTTACTTCTATATTTCTTTTATCTAATAATTTGATAAACGTGGCTGTGTCTGCTTGCATTATAGGATTAGATATATCTCCAATGTTCATTTTTTTAAGTTCATTGAGAAATAAGTTAGATAATGATTGTGAAGAAATCCATCCAATATTTCCACCCTCGAGAGATGTCATAGATGAACTATACTTAATCGCAGTATCTTTAAAGCCTATTTGGTTTATTTGATTAGCAATATCCTCTATCTTTTTTTTATCTTTTATATTCTTTTCTAATAAGATTTCTATTTCAGCTATTTTGTATTCAACAGATTTTTTTTGATTTGAAATGATTTCATTTAGTTCTTTATCTATACTTTTTTCGTCTAACTGAATTTTTTCGCTATAAAAATTATAAATAAATTTTTGCCAAGCAAATTCTATTTCGATACTTTCTAAAAATAAATCGTAGCTTAATTGATTATCTTCAAAAATTTTTTTTAAACCATTTTGGTCTGTCTTATAGCTAGAAGCAAGTTTATCTAAATGATTTATTACAGCCTTATCATTTGGCAAAACGTTAAACTTTGTAATTTCGTCTTTTTTAAGTTTGGAATTTATCAAAAAATTTAAAGCTTCACTTTTAGATTTATTTACATTCAATTGATTAAGTTCTTTACTACTTAATATTAGAACAGTTTTTATTCTATTTTTAAGCTCATAAGATGTAATTATTTGATTTCCTACATTAACTATAATTTTATTTTGAATTGAACTCCAAGAATTACTTAAATGAAAAATAATTGAGATTAATAGAAAAAGGAAGACTTTCATTAATTAAAAGAAGGTGTATTTATATCTCCAAATGGTATTAAAGTAATTTTAAACATTAAGGTGTCCTCAGGCTCTAACTCTGAATCGTTATAAAATTCTCTTCTATAAACTAGTCCAGCTCTTAGACAATCATTAGAGTATTCATAACTAAGATCATAGTATTCTGCAGAGTTAGTAATTAAGTTTCTTTTGGTTTCAGCTGAAAAGAGTCCATATTTATTTCTTGAAAAATCAACTTTTCCTTTAAAATATTCTTGATTACCTATATGTTCTTTCTCTTCTAAATAACTAAAGTTGAATTTAATTGGATCAAAATTCAAATTAGCCCCCAATTCATTATAATTAAGTTGTTCAAAGTTTTGATCTAAAGCAAAGTTATGATTAAGAGCTATATTTTTATTTAAGTCTAATTTTGAGGAGCCTACTACATCAGAAAATCTTTGATCTAAACTTGATGAAGATGGCATGTTTTTATTCTCTTGTTCATTAATGATTTGAGCTATAGAAAAATCTAGTTTTTTTGTAGGAGTTTTTATCTCATAATCAAATCCTAAAGTCGTACTTAATCCATTTCCTAAGTTTTTATTTGTGTTTAGTCTATCCAGTTTAAAAGCATTAGTACTGTTAAGTCTGGTTTTTGCAGTTTCTTTTCTCATACTGCCTGGAGCGTATCTGATTAGCATCTTTGGAGATAATAATTGTTTTAGGCCACTTGCACTATCTTTATAAAGATCCATCTTACTTAGATATCCAATAGCACCAAATAATTCATTTGTTGTATTATCCTTGAATATTTCAGTATTTTTCGCTTCATAATTAACATTTCTTAATTTACCTAAAAATCTTCCAATTAGGCCGTTTGAAAAACTGAATTCCTTATGTTTCCAATCTATATCGTTAATAAAAAACTTAGTTAGTTTATTAGTTTCATAATTGTGAACAACTAAATTAGTTTGTAAATCAGCATATCCAAATTTATTACTACTAAAGAGATTTTTATCTAAAATAATGTCAGGCAAGATATACTCATACTCGTCATTTTTATTGGTTTCGGTCAAATCTTCAAATAAGCTAGCTTTTAAACCTACGAAAAGATCATCATTTTCATGTGAAAAACTAAGAGAATTTTCTAAAACTTCTTTTTCATAATCTATCAAATCTCTTTTAATTTTATAAAGTTTAAGATATTTTTTATTAGAAACTCTTTGTAAAGATACCGTTAATTCATTATCTGAGTTTGCTTGTCCTTGAAATTTTTTTACAAATTGAGAAAAGAAATGATTTTTGTTACCACTTTTTTTAGTATTACTTGTATTTTTGTAACCTTCGGTAAAACCAAAATCTAAAATTAGGTTAGAATTTTTATAAGCTTGCCGATATTCTCCAAGAAAGAGCGGATGTTCGGAAGTAAAAAATCTACTATTTAATGTAAAATCTTTATCTTGTCTAATATCCCAAAAATAAGGAACCTCTAATCCCGAACCTAAATTTTTTGTATCTGAGAATGAAGGGGGTAAAAAACCTGATCTTCGATCTACAGAAGGATCTGGATGTGATAATTTAGGTAAATAAAATATAGGTAAGTCATATATCTTAATAACAGCATTATCGTAAAATATTGTCTTTTTCTTTTTGTCATGTTTCATTTTACTAGCTTGTAAAGACCAAGGAGGACATTTGTCTTCTTTTCGATAATCACACAAAGTAAAAATACTTTTTGTAAATTCGTTAACTTGACTGTCTATTTTAACAGTATTAGCAAATATACGTGGTTTATTGGATTGATTTATTTTGAAATTATCTTGATTCATAAAAGCTTTTATATCTGTACCAATAATTTCCCTTTTTTCTTCATCTATATAAAGTTGAGAAAAATTGTAAGAATTATCTTTAGAGTCAATAATTTTTATTTTTCCGATAGATCTAAAAAAATTTTTTTTGGTAGAATACTCAAAATTATCTAAATAGATAATATTATTTTCTAAATCTTTTAATACTGCATTATCTCCAGACTTAATTAATTTATTTTGGTTGTCGAAAATTATATTTTCTCCAGTTAGAAAATACCCTTCAGAGGTAGTAATACTAGTAGGCCCTTTACTAAATAAATATTCTATGTCTTTCTTATATTCTGCATTATCTGATTTTAAAACATTATTTTCATCATCTGTGGCAATTACGTTACGTTTAAAAGTAGTTGTGCCACTTTTTTTATCAATTGTAATTTCTGATGACTTGATATTAAGATTTTCTGCCTTCAATGACTGAAAACATATTATGAATAAAAAAATTAAAATAATTTTATTTTTCATTAATTTGTAATATTCCTATTGAGCTAAATAAACCAATTACAGCGACAGGTATCCAAGCTGCTAAAGAGAGAGAAACCCTGTCAGTTTGTCCTAAAGCTAATGATAAGTCTTTAAAATAGTATACAGCTACACAAGCTATAAGACCTACAAGAATAAAGGTGAAATTATTTGATGTTCTTAAAGTATTCATAGTCAGAATAGAAGCTAAGGCTGTCATCATGAATAAAAAGAAAGGAAGAGATAACATAGTGTTTAAGCTTTGATCTAAATAAGCTTTATTATAGCCGCGATTTTGTAAATCATTATAGTTTAAAATTAAATCTAAGAATGACATCGCGTCAAAATTTTTAAATAAACTATTAATTTTTATTTGGTCATATTTTGAATATACCTTTAATTCATCGAGGTTTTTTTCCTCAGGAATTCCTTGATCAATTTTTACTACTCTAACTTTAAATAAAGACCATTGATTTTTTGAAATATCTGCAATTTCAGAGTAAACCTTACGCTTTAAATTATAATCTTTATCTAAATCAAATATAGTTATTTTTCGAAGAATATTTCTATTTATTTCATCAGCAGAAATTATACGATATCCGTTCTTCAAATTTTCTTTTGTCCACAAACCATTCTTATTGATTGCCACTAAATGATCTATATCTCTAGAATATTCAGATTTGGTCAGCTCGTAATATTTAACCATCGTTGAAGTAAAAGGATTAATTGTGAATAATACAAGCCAACCAAAAACAAAAGATGTTAAAGCAAGAATAAAAAATATTCTAAAGTTCGAATAGCCGTAAACTTTCAGTGTTAGCAAATCTCTACTATTTCTTAAATTTAACAAAAACCATAAACTAGAAATAAAAATTATAAAAGGTAGCATCTTGATTATTAAACTTGGAATAAAAAGTGCGGTTAATTTTAAAGGAATAAATACAGTCACACCTAAATTTTTGAAAAATTCTATTTCTTCAAACAAATTTAGTATTAAAACAAAACAGTAAAAAATAAGTGTAACTTTAAAAATTGTTTTAAAAAAAGTAAACAATAAATATCTTAGTAAAATTTTATTCATCTTGATATCCGAGACTCTCTGGAAAATTTGTAGATTAATGAAAAATAAATAATTGGAATTAGAAACAAGGGTGAAATAAAAAAAAGAATATTAATTACTTTAGAAATACCAGTGTAACGAACAATCAATTCAGAATAAAGTAAAATTAAAAAACTCATGCTAAAAATAGTATACTTATTATAAAAAAAATGAATCCTTTTTTCATTTCTAATTATAAGAAATGAACATAAAAGGGAAATTATAGGTATATAAAAAGGAAGAACAAATCTTCTATTTAAGACAGTTTTAATTTCTTCCTCAGCACTTTTTCTACAATTAATAATCTTTTCTTTTATAGGATTTAATAAACATTTCATTAAATTAAGCGTAGATGTTTCCTGTAGTTTTGGAAGTTTAATTGTATCAGTAGAAAGATTAGAAAGATTTATATTAAGTTGTTCAAATTTAACAATATTATTTTTTAAACTTTCTTTTTGTGTTGAAATTATCTGACCATTAAAGAGAATTAGTTTTTTTCGATCTTGTATTACACCATTTTTAGCAACAATGGTTGTTGAATTTTTTACTGATTGGTCAGACGTTAAATTATTTAAAACATTTGATTTATCATGAATAAAAACATTAGTAATCTCATTATTCATTCTGCTTTCAACAAGAAATGTAAATCCTTTAAATGAGTCACTAAATTGCTGGACTCTAATTGTTGGTAAAAAAGAGTCAAATCCTTCCTCACTCAAAAGTAATCTAGATTTATTTAATGCTAAAGGAGTTATTAAAGTTGAGAATAACAAATAGATAAAAAGAATAATTATCGAAACGAAGAAGAATAGATTAACCAACTTCAACTTTTTTATTCCAGATGTCCATAAAATTATAAATTCATTGTCTTGATTCTTTTTTAATATAAAAATTATCAAAGATAATAAAAATGACAGAGGAATTAGTTTAGTTAAAATACCTAATAAATTTAAAGAAGAGTATTTGAAATAGGTTGCTGTTGAGTAGCCACTTTCGACTATTAAATCCAGAAAGTTTACAGCCCTCACTGTCCATGCTATTATTGTCAAACCAATTAGTATAACAAAAAAGGTTTTAAGTATTTCTTTGATAAAATTTAGATAGATTTTGTTTTGTAGCATTGTAATTAGAAGTATTAAAATAATGTAACTTTCATCAAAACTCAACCTATGATAGTACACTATGATAAAATTACCATTGAAATCTGATATATTTGAACATATATACCTTTCAACCCTATTTATTTATAATTATGTCCATAAAAATTAACTACTTAAAAAAAATAAACTCTAAATCTTCATTTAATCAAGTCTTATTTTCTAACGATAAATTTGATGCAAATAGCTTAAAGAAATATCTTTCTAGCTCAGAGTTTTCTTACATAAACGATTTACTTAAAACTAGCGATTTAAAAAAAAATATGTTTGTTTTTGAGCTTAACTCAAAAAAAAAATAGTTTTAATTTCAATTAAAAAAGATTTAAAAAACTCTGATATAGAAAATTTAGGCGCCGAATTCTATGGGCGCGTAAACTATGGAAAAAATAGTGAGTATTTTATTAATTCTGATAGCCTAGTGGGCAAACACGAAAATTTTATTGGTCATTTTCTTCATGGACTAAAATTAAAATCTTATGAATTCAAAAAATATAAAACAAAAAAAGAAACAAGAAATATTTCGGTAAACGTATTTGGAATTAAAAATAAACCTTCGACCCAAAATCAGATAAAATTTAAAGCTTTAGAGGAAGGAACTTTTTACGCAAGAGACTTAGTCTCAGAGCCTGGAAATATTTTACATCCTGATGAATATGCTAGAAGATTAAGTTTTCTTCGCAAAGATGGGTTAAAAGTAAATATATACGATGAAAAAAAATTAAAAAAACTTGGCATGAACGCTCTATTAGGCGTTGGTATGGGAAGTATCAGAGGATCGTATCTTGTAACTATGGAATGGAATGGAGCAAAAAATAATTCTAAACCTTTAGCTTTTGTTGGCAAAGGAGTTACTTTTGATACAGGAGGCTATTCGTTAAAACCAGCAAGATTTATGGAAGACATGACTTACGATATGGCTGGTTCCGCTGCGGTGGTTGGTCTAATGAAAAATTTAGCATTAAGAAAAGCAAAAATTAATGCTGTTGGTGTTGTAGGACTTGTAGAAAATATGGTTAGTGGAGTTGCCCAAAGACCTGGAGATATAGTTAAATCCTATAGTGGCAAAACTATAGAAGTATTAAACACAGATGCAGAAGGACGATTAGTTTTAGCTGATGCACTAACTTTTACTGAAAAAAAATTTAAACCAAAATTTATTGTTGATTTAGCTACTTTGACTGGTGCTATAATTGTTTGTTTAGGATCAGAATATGCTGGACTTTTTTCAAATGATGATAATTTATCCAAACAAATTTTGAATGCTGGTGATAAAGTCGAAGAGAAATTATGGAGAATGCCTCTTCATAAAAATTACGATAAACTTATGAATTCTAAAAATGCTGATGTGCAAAATATAAATTATGTTGGAGGAGCAGGATCAACTACAGCTGCTCAATTTTTACAAAGATTTATTTTAAATAAAACTCCATGGGCACACTTAGATATTGCTGGAATGGCATTTTCAAAATATGGTGGAGCTTTAAATTCAGGAGGGGCGACAGGCTTTGGAGTGAGATTACTAAATAAATTAATAGAAGAAAATTATGAGTAATATTGAACAAACCCTCTCAATAATTAAGCCTGATGCAGTTGAAAGAAATTTGATATCAGAAATAAAATCAATTTTTATTAAAAATAGTTTAAAGATATTAGATAATAAAAAAATACATATCACAAAAGATGAAGCTTCAGAGTTTTATAAAGTTCACCAATCGAAGCCATTTTATGAGGATTTATGCAAATATCTATCGTCTGGACCTATAGTAGTAATGATTTTAGAAGGAGAAAATGCTGTTTTAGCCAATAGAAAATTGATGGGAGCAACAGATCCAAAAAAAGCAGACGAAAATACTATTAGAAAACTCTATGGAATCTCAATTGATAAAAATTCTGTTCACGGATCAGATTCATTAGAAAACGCGAAACAAGAGATAAATTTTTTTTTTAAAAATTAGTTATATCTAAAAATTTTAATTAATGCCTCTGAAAATGATTTATGTTCAAGCGCTTGTGTTTTTTCTTTTAAAATTTTTTCATTATCATTTTTATTAATGTAAAAACTTTTTTGTAAAATGATCTTGCCGCTATCTAATTTTTCGTTAACATAATGTACAGTACATCCAGTTTTAATTTCATTGTTTTCAATTACTCTTTTAAAGGTATTAAGTCCTTTGAATTTAGGCAGCAAGGAGGGATGTATGTTTATAATTTTTTTTTAATATTTTTGATGAGTTTTTTAGAAATAATCTTCATGTAACCCGCAAGGCAAATAAATGAAATATTATATTTTTTAATATTACTTATAATATCGTTTTCATAATATCTTTTTCTAGTATCTATAATAAGGTAGGGGATTGAGTTTTTTTTTGCTAGCAAAATACCTTTAGCTTTTGGTTTGTTGGAAATGATAAGTTTAATAGTAATAGGGAAGTTACTAAATCTAGAATTATGAATAAGAGCTTTTAAATTTGAGCCCTCTCCTGAAATAAAAACACAAGTATTCTTTTTTACCATCTTAAAGAATTATATAAATTTACCTTTTTATCATTTCTTGAAATGTAACCAATCTCGTATGGTTTATATTTTTTTTTGAAAAATTTTTTTATAAAATTAATATTTTTTTTATCTACAATTATACAAAATCCAATACCACAATTGAAAGTTTTAAGCATTTCAGAGTCAGAAATATCTTTTGATTTTAACCATTTAAAAATTTTTTGAGTTTTAATTTTAGATAAATCTATATTTATAGACATTTTGCTTCCAACAGATCTTTGAACATTTTCTATTAACCCTCCTCCAGTTATATGTGCAGCAGCGTTTATCAAATTTCTGTCTGCTAATTTTAATATTTCATTTGTGTAAATCTTAGTTGGTTTTAATAATTCCTCCTTCAATTTTTTTGTAATTTTATTTTTTTTTAAGATTGATCTTACTAAAGAATAACCATTTGAATGCACTCCATTAGACGGAATCGCCAAAATAATATTATTTATTTTGACCTTATTTTTGCCTAGTAATTTTTTTTTGGAAACAATCCCTACGCTAAAACCAGCTAGATCAAATTTATCTTTGGTATAAATCCCAGGCATTTCAGCTGTCTCGCCTCCAATAAGTTTACAATTTGAAAGCTTGCACCCTTTAATTATTCCAGATAAAATTTTTTTAGTTTTAATTAAATTCAACTTACCAACAGCAATATAGTCTAAAAAAAATAATGGTCTGGCTCCCTGTACTATTAAATCGTTGACACACATTGCAACTAGATCAATCCCAATAGTATTAAATTTTTTAAACTTATTAGCTAGATCAATTTTTGTTCCAACTCCATCGGTACAAGAAACTATTAATGGATCTTTAATTTTAATTTTACTTATATCAAAAGTAGAACCAAAAGCTCCAATGTTTTCGCCATTTAATGATCTCTTCGTTTTTTTGTCACTATCTTTTGTTACTTTAGCAATGTGACTGATAAATTTATTAGCAATAGAAATGTTTACACCACTTTTTTTGTAACTATTTTTAATTTTTTTCATTAATAAAAATGATAATTAGCTAAGTATGAAAAATATAAAATTTATATTATGTATTTTAATTATTTTATTAAAAACAGGAAATGTTTTATCCGATAATAATATATTTAATGTTAATAATATTGAAATTGATAAAAAAATTTCAAAGAATAAGGAAAAAACAACCAATTTAGCTTTTCAAAAAGGTTTCAAAAAACTTGCTAGCAGACTTTTGCTTGAGGAAGATTTCAAAAAAATTTCAACCACAAATTTAAATGAAATAAAAAAACTTATCTCTTATTATCAAGTCAAAAATATTAAAAAAAATAAAAAAGATTTAATACTTTATAATATCTTTTTTGATAAAGATCGAATTCATGAGTTTTTTTATCAAAGAAATATATTATATTCAGATTTAATCGATACCGAAATAATTATTTTTCCTTTGTTATTTTTTGAAAAACAAATGTTTATATACTCTAAAAACTATTTTTATAAAAATTGGAATAACCAAGATGAAAAAAGCTTGATCCAATACATTTTACCAGTTGAAAATATTGAAAACATACAAAAAATTAAACTTAATAAAAATAGAATATATAAAATAGACCTAAATGATTTTTTTAAAGAATATCAAAACTCAAATATGGTTTTTGTATCAATAGATCTTAAAGAAGATGTTGCTAAAGTTTTTTTAAATACAAAAATTGAGAATAAAAAAATGAGCAAAAATATTTTGATAACCAAGAATAATTCATCAAAAGAAGAATTTAATAAAAATATCATATTAGAAATTAAAAAAGAACTAAGAGATTTAGTAAAGTCACAAAATTTAATTGACGTTAGAACCCCATCATTTTTAAATGCAAAAATTAAATTAGATAATAAAAAAAGTAATTTAATTGAATTTAAAGAAAGAATTGAAAAAATTGACTTGATAGATAATTTTTATGTCATAGAATTCAATAAAGATGATGTTTTAATTAAGATTAAATATCTTGGTAAAATTGATAAGATAATAAATAAGCTTAATAATCAAAAAATAAATTTACAAATGAAAAATGGCCAATGGCAACTTAATATGATTTAAATGAGTCAGCTAATATTTAAATTTCCTTTTAAAACTAAATATGATGAACAAGATTTTTATGTTTCTAATAATAATTTTTCAGCATATAAATTAATTGAAAGTTGGCCAAATTGGCCTGATAAATTAGTTAATATTTAAGGTCCTAAAGGTAGCGGTAAAACTCATTTATCAAATATTTTAAAAAAGAAAATTAAAGTAACAGAAATTTTTGGCGCCAATCATGTCAAAGATGAGATTCTATCAAAATTAACAAATATTAATTGTCTTATAATTGATGATTATAAGAATAATATTAACGAAAATTTGTTTTATTCTTTAATAAACCAATTAAAGCAAAATAATAATTATTTAGTAATAAATTCTATTCTTCCAATTAAAACCTTTAATTTTCATTTAAAAGATTTAAAGTCTAGAATTGAAAGTATCGTAAGCTTAGGTATAGAGCTGCCAACTGATGAACTATTACAGGTGATAATTTCTAAGTATTTTTCTGATAAACAAATAGGTATAAATCCTAAAGTATCTGATTATATCATTAAAAATATTGAACGATCATACGAAAAAGTGTTTAAATTTATAAAAGAAATTGATGAATTATCTTTATCTTCTGGAAAATCGATAAATATTAATTTAATAAAAAAAGTACTTAAATAATGAATAAATTTAGAACTCATAATTGTTCAGAGTTAACTGATAAAGACGTAGGCAAAATAGTTTCTTTATCTGGTTGGCTACATAGAAAAAGAGATCATGGAAATTTATTATTTATTGATTTAAGAGATCATTATGGCCTTACACAGTGTGTTATAGAAAATAAAAATAAGTTTTTCTCTTTACTTGAAAAATTAAGACCAGAATCAGTTTTAACAATTTCTGGAAAAGTAATAAAGAGAGAAAAAGGAACTGAAAATAACGATTTAACCACTGGAAGTATAGAAATTGAAATACAGTCAATTAAAGTTTTGTCGGAAGCTAGAGAATTACCAATGCCTGTTTTTGGCGAACAAGATTATCCTGAAGATATAAGGCTTAAATATAGATTTTTAGATTTAAGAAGGGATGAAATGCATAAAAATATTATCCTTAGATCGAAAGTTATTTCTTTTATAAGATCTGAAATGAAAAAATTGGATTTCCTAGAATATCAGACTCCAATTCTTACTTCCTCCAGTCCTGAGGGGGCAAGAGATTTTTTAGTGCCAAGCAGGTTAAATCCTGGAAAATTTTATGCTTTGCCTCAAGCGCCTCAGCAATTTAAACAATTAATTATGGTATCAGGTTTTGATAAATATTTTCAAATAGCTCCTTGTTTTAGAGATGAAGATGCGAGAGCGGATAGAAGTCCCGGAGAATTTTACCAGTTAGATTTAGAAATGGCTTTTGTTGAACAAGAGAATATATTTGAAGTAGTAGAAAAATTGATGGTTAGTTTATTCAAAAAATTCTCTTCAAAAAAAATAACCTCAAATTCATTTCCAAAAATTTCATATAACGAAGCAATGTTAAAATATGGAACGGACAAGCCTGATTTAAGAAATCCACTACAAATCTTTGATATAACAAACATTTTCACTCGTGAAGATGTAAAATTTGATATATTTAAAAAATTAGTAAAGTCTGGCTCTATTTCAAGATGTATTGTAACAAAAAATACTATTAATAAATCGAGAAGTTTTTTTGATAGTATTGATAAATGGGCTAAAGAACAGGGTGCTTCTGGATTGGCTTATTTTTCTATCGAAAAAAATGAACAAATTAGTGGCAAAGGTCCAGTTGGCAAATTTTTTAGCGAAGAGTCTCTTAAAAAAATAATGAGAGTTTGTGGAGCTGATATTGGTGATAGTATATTCCTATCTTGTGGTAAAGAAAAAGAAATTGAAAAAATTCTATCTTTGGCAAGAGATAAAATTGCTAGAGATCTAAAATTGATAAATGAAGATCAATTTGCTTTCTGTTGGATTGTTGATTATCCGATGTATGAAATTGACGAACAAACAAAAAAGATCAAATTTAGTCATAACCCATTTTCAATGCCTCAAGGTGAAATAGGTGAGTTAGATTTTAAGAACCCTTTGAAAATCAAAGCGTACCAGTACGATATTGTTTGTAATGGAGTAGAATTGTCCTCAGGAGCTATAAGGAACCATATTCCAGAATTAATGTATAAACTTTTTTCAGTAGCAGGATATGATAAAAAACAGGTAGAGGAAAAATTTAGTGGCATGTTAAATGCCCTTAGTTATGGGGCTCCTCCGCATGGAGGAATAGCTCCTGGGATTGATAGAATTGTAATGTTACTAGCCAATGAAAAGAATATTAGAGAGGTAACTCTTTTTCCAATGAATCAAAATGCTCAAGATTTAATGATGAAAGCACCATCGGAAGTTGATAACAAACAACTTAAAGAATTGGGAATTAAATTAGACGGTAAAAAAGATTAGTTTTTAGATTTTAAATTTATTCTTACATCTGAGAGATCAACTAATTTTTCCTCATAATTGCTTCTTACAAAACCTTTAGAAGTTATATTTTTAACAATCTTAAGAAATTTATCATCTGTTGTATCATTTGTTAGATCTTTTGTGCTAGCTATACTAGGAGTGTGTGCTAACTCCTCTTTTCCTAAATAAGATATTGCAAGCTCTCTAAATACATAATCAAGTATAGAAGATGCACTTAAAATTCTATCATTTCCCAGTACATTACCAGAAGGCTCAAACTTAGTGTCAATAAAAGCGTCAACATACTCATCTAAAGGAACTCCATATTGAAGTCCCAAAGATATGGCTATAGCGAAATTATTCATCATGGCTTTAACTAATTCGCCTTCTTTATTTGTATCAATAAAAATTTCACCTATTTTACCATCATTATATTCACCAGTGTGCAAATATACTTTATGATCTCCTATTTGAGCTTTTTGAATATAACCTTTTCTACGATCTGGCATTTTAAATCTAGAATTAGAAGTATTTTTATTATTTAAGCTCTTATTAGTTTTTAATACATTTGTTTTATTAATTACTTCTTTAGAAACTGGTGTTGAAAGAAGAGATTCATCTTTTTTACTTTTTGCAGAAACAACTTTTTTGTCACCAATTTTCTTAGTTTTTCTATTGTTGAGTTTTACATCGATAACCTCAACTTCTCCGTCAGTCCTATTATCAATTTTTGATAATTCTTTATCGTTTAAATCATTCAAAGTATGAACTGTTTTGAAAGTGCAGGTATAGTAAGTTTCTACAATAAATTTTTTCATTTTTTTTGAAAAGGAATCTTATTAGTAATCTTTTATAGCAAAATTACTGAGCATCTGATATATATAATTATACACTTATTAGGTGTGTGGATTTAAAAAATATTTATGATTTTAAAAATTTTTTTTACTTGGTGGAATAGGCTTACTTTCGGAACCTTTCTTAAAACATTATTTTTTGGAAAATTTGTGGGCAAAGATGAATTTGGTAATAAATACTATACAAATAAACAAGATGAAAGATGGGTTATTTACGCAGATAATATTGAAGCTACTAAAATTTCTTCAGATTGGTATTTATGGATTCACCATACGAATGACAAAATTCCAATGCAAAATGAAAAAAAATATATTTGGCAAAAAAAACATGCAGAAAATAAAACTGGAACAATAGAGGCATACAAACCAACAAGAATAAAAAAAGAAAATAATTTAAAGAAATATGAAACCTGGAAGTAAATTTTTTTTATTAATAATATTTTTCATATTTTTTAATTTTTTTCACTCTCAATCTAATGAAAAAGTTTTAAGTTCACCATTAATTAACCTTAATGAATTAAAACCAAGTTTTGAAGAAGAAGAAACAATTTCTAAAGAGGAGATAAATAGTGAAAAAATTAAGAGCAAAAAAACAATTTTAAAAGAAAATAAATCATTGAGTGCAACATTTATTGGTTTAGATAAGATTACCGCGAAAACTTCAGAGATTACAATCAATTTAGGTGAGTCAAAAAAATTTGGCCCACTAGAAATTAAAGTTTTAAAATGTGGAAAATTTGAGTCAAATAATAAAACTGACAATGTTGCATACCTACAAGTGAAAGATCTTTCAGAAAGTGAAAACGAAAAAGTATTTATTTTTAACGGATGGACTTTTTCTTCTGATCCTTCACTAGCCCCATTCGACCACGCAATTTACGACCTGCAATTAGTTTATTGCACGAATGTTTAGTAAAATTTCTCTTTAGCTAGCCAATTTGTATCGAAATCAGATTTGATAAATTTTTGATGATTTAGAATTTTTTTGTGCAAATCAATTGTAGTTGTTATTCCTTCTAAAACAAATTCATCCAAAGACCGCAAAGTTCTTTGTATAGCTTCAGATCTATTTCTTCCTTTACAGATTACTTTAGCAATTAAACTGTCATAATAAGGAGTAATTTTACATCCCTGAAAAATTGAACCATCAACGCGAGTTCTAAACCCCGAAGGTTGATGACAAACTTTTATAATGCCAGGACTTGGTTGAAAATCTAAAGCAGGGTTTTCTGCATTAATTCTACATTCAATTGAATGTCCTCTTGGATCTATATCTGTTTGTTTCAAAGCTGTATCGCCCGTAAACGCAATCCACAATTGCTCTTTTACAATGTCTATTCCTGTTTGGACCTCTGTTACTGGATGCTCAACTTGAACTCTGGTATTCATTTCTAAAAAGTAAAACTTTCCATCCTCATAAATGAATTCAACAGTTCCAGCTCCCTCATAACCAATTTGTTCAACCATTTTTACAGTTTTTTCCAGTAAATTTTTTCTTTGCTCATTTGTTAGAACAGGGCTTGGCGTTTCCTCTATCAATTTTTGGTGTCGTCTTTGAACAGAGCAATCTCTTTCTCCAAGATGAATAGTTTTATTTTTTCCTGACATAATCTGAACTTCAATATGTCTAGGGTTTTTAAAATATTTTTCTATATATAATTCATCATTTCCAAAATATTTCTTTGCTTCACTTTTTGCTGTAAGATAAAGATTTTCTAGTTGATCCTCCCTTTCTACAATTTTCATTCCTTTGCCACCGCCTCCTCCAGCGGCCTTAATCAAAACAGGAAAACCTATTTCTCTACACACTGTTTTCGCCTCTGATAAAGATTTCACTCCTCCCTCTGACCCTTCTATTATTGGTAATCCAAATTTTTTTGCTATTTTTTTTGCTTGAATTTTATCACCCATTTTTGAAATAATATCTGCGCTTGGGCCAACAAACTTAATTCCATGCTTGCTTACTACTTCTGCAAACTTAGCGTTTTCTGATAAAAAACCATAACCAGGGTGTATTGCTTCAGCTCCTGTCAAATCTACCGCTGACATAATTGAAGAAATATTAAGATAACTATTTTGCGGTTGATGAGATCCCACGCATACACTTTCATCTGCTAGTCTGACGTGCATGGAGTCAGAATCAACATCTGAGTGAATAGCCACTGTTCCGATTCCCCACTCTTTACAGGCCCTTATAATTCTTACAGCAATTTCACCTCTGTTAGCTATTAAAACTTTTTTAAACATTTTGATTTACTTAAGAACAATTAATGGTTGACCAAATTCAACCGGTTGACCATCATTAACTAAAACTTTTTTAACAATACCATCATTTGTTGAAGGAACATGGTTCATAGTTTTCATAGCTTCAACTATCATTATAGTCTGACCTTTTTTTATTTTATCTCCAACTTCAACAAATTTTTTCCCACCTGGTTCTGAAGCTAGATAAGCAGTACCTATGATAGGAGATTTTATTCTTATTCCATCCCCGTCTTCTGATTTACTTAATACAGATTTGTTGGGTGACACAATTGCAGAAGTTGTGATTTGTTCTACTCCTTTGGAGGCTTTAGAAACTTTAATCCTAGTTTGTCCCTCTTGGTACTCTAGTTCTGTTAAGTTAAATTCTGCTAGGTGTTTTACAAGTTCTTCAATTAATTTTTTATTTATTTTCATTTTTTAAATAATTTTTCATTGCTTCCAACGCTATTATATACCCATTAGAACCGAAGCCACATAATACACTTTTAGCAATTTTACTAATCAAAGATTTATGCCTGAAATCTTCCCTGTTGTAAATATTAGTTATATGTAATTCAATTATAGGTATTTTAAGTATTTTCAATGCATCATGGATGGCTACTGATGTATGTGTATAACCCCCCGCATTTATAATCATACCATGTTGTTCTTGTCTTGATTTTTGAATTTCGTCGACTAATTTACCCTCTTCATTTGATTGAAAAAAAGTAATTTTAATATCGTTTTTTTCTGAAAAATCGTTACAATTTTTTTCAATATCTTTTAATGTTATGTTTCCATATTTATCTTTTTCTCTTTCACCTAATAGGTTGAGATTTGGTCCATTGAGAATTATAATTTTATGCATTATAAGTTTTATAAATTAGTTAGTGAGCTCAATTATGGCAAAAATACTGTTAAATGGCAAAAAAATTAGCATTAAGCCTAAAACTAGTATTTATGATATCCTAAAAAAGTATAGGCTTAATGATAAAAAAGTAGCAATAGAATACAATGGAACAATAATCCAAAAATTAAATTATAAAAAAAGATTATTAAAAAATAAAGATATATTAGAAGTAGTTTACTTTATAGGCGGCGGATAATATGCAAAAAGATCTTTTAAAAATATACAAATATAAACTTAAGTCTCGTTTAATAGTAGGGACAGGAAAGTACAAAAGTTTTGGTGAGACTGCTAAAGCGGTAAAAGAGTCCGGAGCTGATATGGTAACTGTGGCAGTAAGAAGAGTAAATATACTTGATAAAAAAAAACCAATGCTAACCGATTATTTGAATCCAAAAAAAATAATTTATTTACCTAATACCGCAGGATGTTTTACCTCTGAGGAAGCTTTAAGAACTCTTAGACTGGCAAGAACAATGGGTGGATGGAAACTAGTAAAATTAGAGGTTCTAGGCGATAAAAAAACTTTATATCCCAATATGATAGAGACTATTAAATCAACTAGAGTTTTAGTTAAAGAGGGTTTTAAAGTGATGGTTTACTGTACTGATGATCCTTTACTAGCAAAAAAATTAGAGGATGTCGGTGCTTCTGCAATTATGCCCTTAGCTTCACCGATAGGCTCAGGACTTGGAATACAAAATAAGATAAATATTTCTTTAATAATTAAACAATCAAAAGTTCCAGTGATTATAGATGCTGGAATTGGAACCGCATCAGATGCCACAATAGCTATGGAAATGGGTTGTGCTGGAGTTTTAATAAATAGTGCTATCGCAAATTCTAAGGACCCAATAAAAATGGCTAAAGCTTTTAAAAATGCTGTGATATCAGGAAGAGACTCTTTTTTAGCGGGGCGTATGAAAAAAAAAAATTTAGCTAGCCCAAGTTCACCCATAAAAGGTTTAATCTAACTTTTTTTTTTACGTCTGACCCACAAAGTTCTTGGTTTTTTCAATTTTTTTTTTAAATTTTTAGTTTTTTTAGATTTTTTTGCTAGTATTTTACTTTCTCCTTTAATTTCTGTTTTTTTCTTAATTTGATCTTTGTTTTCTTTAAGTTCATCTATTTTATCAATTTTTTCATAAGAATTTATAATTTTCTTTGACTTATTTAAAAGATCAATTCTGTACTCTGGTATGATTAGTTTCGCATCTGGTAAAAAATTTATTTTAAATGAATATTTTTTTTCGAAATATTCAATTTCTTTAGAAAGCTTATTATCTATATAAAGTTTTACTTTTTCAGGGACATAAGCTTTTATTATTTTAACTTTATTGTTAAATGCCAATAGTTCAATTTTTTTAATTATTTTCTGAGCGAAAGATTTCAAAGATAAAATAGTTTCCCAACTTATAGAGGCTTCTCTCAATCTTTGTCTGGTCATCTCTAATAAACCAAAATTACTAATTCTTCCAACTTGAATCCGAGCTCTATCTCTTCTAATGCTTTCTCTCATTTTTTTTTCTACGCTTCTTCTATTATAAAAATTCATCATATCGATAAAATCTATAACTATTAAACCTGATAAATCTCTTAACTTTATTTGACGACATATCTCTTCGGCTGCTTCTAGATTAGTATTCAAAGCTGTTTTTTCAATATTGGATTGTTTTGTCGATTGTCCAGAGTTAATATCAATAGCGACTAATGCTTCAGTAGGGTTTATTACTAAGTATCCCCCTGATTTTAGTTTTACCGTTGGTTCAAATATATTATTTAATTCTTTTTCTATATTAGCGTCATGAAAGAGAGGAATTTTTCCTCTGTATTTTTTTATATTTTTTACATTTTTTGGCATTAACTCCTTCATGAATTTTTTTGCTTTCTGATAGGCTTCGTTTCCATCGATATAAACATTTTTAGTTTCGTTATCGTACGTGTCTCTTATTGTACGTTTTATAATGTCCCCCTCTTCATAAACTAAAGATGGAGCGTTTGAGTTTAGTGCGTTATCTCTTATTTCTTCCCAAGTTTTTAATGTATTTTGAAAATCTTTTTCTATTTCATTTTTTGTTTTATTTGCTCCGGCAGTCCTGACAATCACTCCCATACTCTTTGGAATTTCAATCTGATTTAATATCTCTCTTATTTTTTGCCTATCATTAGAATTAAAGATTTTTCTAGAAATACCTCCCCCTTTGGGTGTGTTAGGCATTAAAACCATATATTTACCGGCCAAAGAAATAAATGTTGTTAAAGCAGCTCCCTTTTGTCCTCTCTCTTCTTTGATAACTTGAATCAAAATTACTTGGCCAGGTTTAATAACTTCCTGTATTTTGTACTTTTTTAAACCATATGATATTTTAAGCTCTTCTCTATATTCTTTTTTTATTTCATCATCATTTTTAATTGTAGTTTTGTCTTCTTCACTTTGAGAGGAGGTAGAATTTTTATTTTTTTCGCTTGTAATTTCATCGAGATTTTTATTTTTAAGATTTTCTCTTATCTTCTCTTCAGCGTCTCTAATTTTATCCTTATCTTCCAAAGGTATTTGATAATAATCTGACTGGATGTCGTTAAATGCTAAAAATCCATGTCTTATTCTACCAAAGTTAACAAAAGCTGCTTGTAGAGAGGGTTCTACTCTACTTATTGTTCCAAGATAAATATTATTTTTAAAATTTAGCTTATTTTTATCTTCAAACTCATATTCCTCAATTGATGAGTTTGACTTGAGTACAATGCGTGTTTCATTTGGATGCGAGGCATCGATATATAAATTTTTCTCCATTTTGATTGAATTCCTTTTGATGTAATAAGTTTAAAAACTTTGAATTTTAACATTTTTATACTCTATACAATTTTTCAATAATTGCACTCATTATAATTTCTCATGCCCTAAGATGGCCAAATTTGATACATTACATGATAACAGATGATCAAATTTTTAAATTTTTCGGCTAAATTTTTTATAATATTTCTTATAGTTGCAATATTTCTTTCATTATCTACTCTTTGGTATTTTAGTATTGGGTTGCCTGATTACAAAAAACTTTCAACATATCAGCCTCCAATTTCAAGTAGAGTTTATTCAGATAATGGTAAATTGATAGCAGAATATGCTTTAGAAAAAAGATTGTTTATTCCATATGAGTCAGTACCAAAAAAAATTATTAACTCATTTTTATCAGCTGAAGACAAAAATTTTTTTAACCACCCAGGAGTAGATGCTAAGGGCATTTTAAGAGCTTTATTTAAAAATCTCAAAAATTTAAATGAAAATAAAAGACTAGAGGGAGCATCTACAATTACACAGCAAGTTGCAAAAAATTTTCTTTTAACTAACGAAGTTTCTATAAATAGAAAAATAAAAGAGGCAATTTTAGCTTTTAGGATTGAGCGAGCGTACTCTAAAGAAAGAATTCTGGAACTTTATTTAAATCAAATTTATTTGGGTCAAGGAACATACGGAATTGCTGCAGCTAGTTTGGAATATTTTGACAAATCAGTTAAAGATTTAAACTATCCTGAAGCAGCTCTTTTAGCAGCATTACCAAAAGCACCTAGTAAATATGATCCTTATAAATATTATGATACAGCAAAATTTAGAAGAAATTTGGTTTTAAATAATCTTGAAAGCAATAATTATATTACCCAAAAAAAATTAGAAGTTTTTAAAAATACTCCAATTAAGTTAAAAAGAAGAAAAATAGAAATCGTAAATGAGGCAAATTCCTATACTGAAGAGGTAAGAAGATCAATTAAAGAAAAGTATGGTTTTAAAAAACTTTACTCAGAGGGGTTGTCAATTAGAACACCTCTTAATATCAACTATCAAATTCAAGCAATTAAATCTCTAAGAAACGGAATAGAGACTTACGACAAAAGACATGGGTGGAGAGGATCTATAACAAATAAATTTACGGATAATAATTGGAAAAAAAAAAATAGAAAATATTAAACTAGATCCAACACTAAATTGGAAAATTGGAGAAATCACTGCTGTTGAAGAAAACCATATAAAATTTTTGACTTTGAAAGAGCAAAGAGGAAAAATTAGTTTTCAGCAACTTAAATGGGCATTGCCAGGTAAAAAAAAAATAATTGATAAATTTAATGTTGGGGACATCATTTTTGTTAAAAAAGAAAATAAAAATTGGAATTTAAAACAATATCCAAAAGTTAATGGGGGAATAGTTGCTATTGACCCTTACTCTGGAGATGTAAAAGCTCTTGTTGGTGGTTTTAATTTTAGATCAAGTGAGTTTAATAGAGTAACCCAAGCAAAAAGACAGCCAGGCTCTGCTTTTAAACCAATTGTTTACGCTGCGGCTTTAGAAAGTGGATATTCGCCTAATTCAATTATTTTAGATGCTCCATTTGTAGAAAGTCAAGGAGTGGGACTTAAAGATTGGAAACCTGAAAATTATGGAAAAAAGTTTTATGGCCCTACAACTTTAAGAAAAGGAATTGAATATTCTAGAAACTTAATGACCGTAAGAATAGCTAAAACATTAGGGTTAAATAAGATATTGGACTTATCGAACAAATTAGAAATTTATGATGATATTCCGGAACTTCTCTCAGTTTCACTTGGATCAGCAGAAACATCATTGATAAATTTGACATCAGCTTATGCTTCATTTGTAAACGGTGGAAAAAAAATAGATCCTAATTTAATTTCCAGAATACAGGATAGAAGAGGAAAAACAATTTTCAAATTGAATAACAAAAAATGTTTAGGCTGCGATAGATTTTTAAATAATTCAGAAAAACTACCCCTAATAAAGCACGACGAAACTAAAGTATTTAGCAAAGAAACAGCTTATCAAATGACTTCAATTTTAGAGGGAGTAGTTAAAAGAGGAACAGGAAAAAAACTTAAAGATTTAAAAGTTCCAATTGCGGGTAAAACTGGTACGACTAACAATAATTTTGATGCTTGGTTTATAGGCTATACTTCAAATTTAGTAGTTGGTGTATATGTGGGTTTTGATAGCCCAAAAACGCTTGGTAAATATGAAACTGGTTCTAAAGCTGCTTTACCAATTTTCAAAGAATTTATTAAAAATACTCTTTATAAAGAAGATTTTAAAGATTTCGAAATTCCCGAAGGAATATATTTAACGTCATTAAATTATGATACTGGTATAAAATCATCATTAGGTAACAAAAATACAATAATCGAAGCTTTGAAAGAAAAAGATATTAACAACATAGATAATAACAAATTAATATCGATAAGTTCTTATGATAAACTAATAAAATATAGACAATTTTACTAATGCAAAACTTTGATAATAAAATTACACTTGCAGAGAAAACTCTTAATAATATAAGGGGGTATCTTTGAAAAAAATAAAATCAAGCTTAAGTTAGAAAAAATAGAAAAAATTCTTACTGAAGAAAACTTCTGGAAAGATAAAATTAAGGTAAAAAAAACTGTAAGAGAGAAAAAAATTTACGAAAACATTTTAGACTCATTTGACAAGTCAATAAAAGAAATCAAAAATTTAAAAGATTTGCACGAACTAGCGTCGGAAGAAAAAAATGAAGAAATTTTGAACGACTGTTATAACAAAGTTGTTCAATTGACTGATAATATTAAAAAAAATGAAATAAATTGTTTTCTTTCTGGAGAGAACGACGATTTTGATATTTATCTCGAAATACATGCTGGAGCTGGAGGCACGGAAAGTCAAGATTGGGCAGATATGTTGAGACGAATGTATTTAAAATGGTTTGATAAAAAAAAATTTAATTATGAAATTATAAGTGAACATAAAGGAGAAGAAGCAGGGATTAAGTCATCTACGCTTAAAGTTAATGGTAACTATCTTTATGGCCTGATGAGAGGAGAGTCAGGTGTGCATAGACTAGTAAGGATATCTCCTTTTGATAGCGGCGCAAGAAGACATACAAGTTTTGCTAGTGTGTGGGTATACCCTGCAGTAGAAGATGATATAAAAATTAAAATAGATGAAAAAGATTTAAGAGTAGATACTTATAGATCGAGTGGCGCAGGAGGCCAACATGTTAATACTACTGATAGTGCAGTTAGAATAACTCATATCCCCACGAAAATAGTTGTTCAATGTCAGAATGAAAGATCGCAGCACAAAAATAAGGAAACATGTTTTAAAATGTTAAAAGCAAGGCTTTATGAGTACGAGATACAAAAAAGGGAAGCGGAAAATAAAAAACAATTAAGTTCCAAAACAGATATTGGCTGGGGGCATCAAATCAGATCTTATGTACTTCAACCATATCAACTTGTAAAAGATTTAAGAAATAAGGTAGAAAATACCAACCCAACTGATGTTTTAAATGGAAATATAGATCAGTTTATAGAAGCAGGGATTATAAATAAATAATGAAAAGAATATTACTGAATTTTTTTATATTAATATTTTTTATATTAATCATACTGTTATCAATTTTGTCTACCTCAGGTTATGAAACTAAAAGATTTAACGAAATTATAGCAGATAGAATAAATAAAAATGATAAAAAAATTTTGTTAAAGATAGATAAAATTAAATTTAAAATTGATATTAAAAATTTTAGTTTGTTTTTAGAAACATCAAATCCTAAAATAATTTATTTTGATCAAGATATACCAGTTAAAAATGTAAAAGCTTATTTAAATTTACCTTCGCTTTTGAAATCGGAAACTATAATTGAAAAAGTTTATATTGATTTAAAAGAGATAAATTTAAAACAGTTGCAGAAGATAATTTTAAAAACAAAGCCGTCAAATTTAAACAGTTTTGTCAGCAATAAAGTAAAAAGAGGTAAAATTAGTGCCAGAATTGAACTATATATAGATGAAGACCAAAAAGTAAAAAATTATATTACTTCTGGAGAAGTAAAAGAAATGGAAGCTTTAATTTACGATAATTTAAATTTGAAAGACACTAATTTTAATTTTTTTTCGGACTCATCAGATATATTAATCAAAAATATTAATAGCTATGCAAATGGAATAATTTTGAAAAATGGGAACTTATACATTAAAAGAGATGAGGAGATAAATCTAAAATCAGATTTTTTGACTGAAATAAATCTTAATGGAAAAAATATTGAAAATTATTCAAAATTTTTTAAAAATTTAAAGTTTGTAAATTCACAAACTTATTTAGAGGCTAATCTTGAACATTTTTTAGATGTAACTTTTGATAAAACTTTCAAATTAACTAATTTTTCATATAAGAACAAAGGTAAGCTAGAGAGTTTAAAAATTAAATTTCAGAATTCTATTGAAAATCAAATCTTAAAAAAAGAAATTAAAGATGTTTATTTTAAAGACTCACAATTAAACACTAGATTTAGTTCAGATAAAAAAAATATTATTGAGGCATCAGGTTTATATAGTTTTAACGATAAATTATTTCAAGATTTTAAGATTAAAAATATTTTTTCTGATGAAAAATCAAATACAGAGTTAACTTTTCAATTTGCAGAAGAATTAGAATTGGATGTTATTAACTATAAAAAACCCCTGGATAAAAATGTAAATATCTCATTATTGTTTGAAAAAAATAAAGATTTATTAAATATAAAAAAATTTAAATTTCAAGAAAGTAGTAATTTTATTGAAATAGATAATCTTAAAATTAAAAACGAAAAATTGATATCAGTTGATAAAATTAAAGTAAAAACATTTAAAGAGAAAAAACAAAAAAATAACTTTATCTTGAATTTCGGAAATAAAATAGAAATTATTGGAAGTTACTATGATGCACAAAATATAAATAAACTTTTAAATAACAAAAAAAAAGGTTCAAATATTTTGAAAAATGTTAATAAAAAAATTGAAATAGACATAGAAAATATTTCTACACCGCTTTCACAAAAACTAAAAAATTTTAAATTGATTGGAGTGATAAATAACGGTGAATTTGTAAAAATTTCATCTAAAGGAGATTTTGGAAATAATAAATATTTGGATATTTCACTTAAAAGTGATTTAAAAAATAAAAAAAAATTTTTAGAAGTTTATTCTGATTTACCCCAACCTTTACTTTCCGAGTATAGTTTTTTTAAAGGCTTAACCAAAGGAGTTCTAAACTTTTCATCTGTAATTGAAGATAATTCATCATTTTCTAAACTAGTAATAGATAATTTTAAAGTAGTCGAGGCACCCGGAGTGGTAAAATTGCTTTCCTTAGCTGATTTTGGAGGTTTAGCTGATTTAGCAGAAGGTGATGGACTATCATTTGATAAAATGGAAATTAAGATGACAAATACTAAAGGTTTTTTGAAATTAGATGAATTATATGCGGTTGGACCAAGTATTTCTGTTTTGATGGAGGGATATAAAGAAGAAAAAGGCCTAATAAGTTTACGTGGTACTTTGGTTCCAGCAAAAAACTTAAATAAATTACTATCTAAAATTCCAGTTATTGGAAATATAATTATTCCGCAAGAGGTTGGAGAAGGATTGTTTGGGGTTAGTTTTAAAATAAAGGGTAAGCCTGGCCAAATTAAAACAAGCATAAACCCAATTAAAACTTTAACTCCACGTTTTATTTCTAGAGCTTTAGAAAAAAGTAAAAAAAATTAAACAATTTTAAAAATATAATGCTTTTTCTTTCCAAAAGAAATTTTCAAATTTTTATCATTATTAAAGTCCTCAATATTAACTATTTTGTTCTCATCTTTTAAAAGTTGATTATTAATTTTTAAAGCATTACTTTTGATAGCTCTTCTTGCATCACTTTTAGAGGACATAATTTTATTATCTGATAATAAATCTAATATCTTTATACCTTTTATTATAAGAGTTCTTTTTAATTTAAATTCAGGAAGATTCGCTCCAACTCCACCCTTAAATGTTTCTTTTGCTGTTTTTTCAGCATTTAAAGAGGCAACATTACCATGCAGTATTTTGGTAGCTTCGTTAGCGAGTAATATTTTTAATTTATTAACGTTTTTTTCATTTTGAATTAATCTGTCAATTTCTTCAACATCAATTTCTGTAAAAAAATTTAAAAATCTTTTTATATCTTTATCATCTGTATTTCTCCAAAACTGCCAATAATCATATGCTGAGAATAAGTTTTCATTTAACCAAACTGCTCCCTTTTCAGTTTTACCCATTTTTACTCCTGATGATAAAGTGATAAGTGGAGTAGTTAAACCGAAGGACTCCTGTTTCAGAATTCTTCTTATAAGATCAACACCACTAACAATATTTCCCCATTGATCTGAACCCCCTATTTGTAAAACACAATTTTTTTTTTCAAATAACTTATAGAAATCGTATGCTTGTAAAATCATATAATTAAATTCCATATAGCTTAAAGACTGTTCTCTTTCTAACCTTAGTTTAATACTTTCAAAGGCTAACATTTTATTTATAGTAAAGTGACTACCTATCTTTCTTAAAAATTCTATAAAATTTAATTTTGACAACCAATCATAATTATCTACAAAAATTGGCTTTGTATTTTTATTCTTATGATCTAATATTTTATTAAAGATTTTTTTAATATTTTGAATATTTTTTTTTATTATTTTTTTTTCTAAAATTTTTCTAGTTGCATCTTTTCCAGAAGGATCTCCGATTAAAGTTGTACCACCACCCAATAGAACTATTGGACGGTGCCCATGTTTTTGCATTAATCTCAAAACCATTATTTGTAACAAACTTCCAACATGAAGACTACTTGCGGTACAATCAAATCCTATATAAGCAGAAATTGATTGTTTATTACATCTATCACTTAATTTATTTAAATCTGTGCATTGATTTAAATAACCTCTAGACTGCATTTCTGACAAAAAAGCATTTTTCATAGAACAATTTGTTTAATCCACTATTATACAAAAAATATTATAAATAAATAAAAATATGAATAAAGAATACACATCTTTAGGGCTAATGAGCGGTACTTCTGGAGACGGGGTTGATGCATCAATTATACTATCTGACGGAAATACTAAATTTGAAGTAATTAAAGATAAATATTTTGAGTATGACAACGACATGTATTGCAATATTCATAGTTTGAAAGAAAAGATTCAAAATACAAAAGATTTAGAGAAATTAAATAAAGAACTAAAAGAATTAGAGAGAAATATTACTTTGTTTCACGCTAAAATATTTAAAGAGTTAAACGAAAAAAATAATATTGAAATTATAGGGTTTCATGGCCAGACCATTCTTCATAGTCCTCAAAATAAAATCTCAAAACAAATTGGCGATGGACAACTTTTATCTCAATTAGTTAAAAAAGATATTGTTTACGATTTCAGGCAAAATGATATCGAAAATGGTGGGGAGGGTGCACCCTTAACACCAATATTTCATGAAATGATTACAGTACAAAAAAAAATTGATTTACCACTCTGTATTCTAAATATAGGAGGGATATCGAACGTCTCGATTATAAAAAAAAAAAACCAGGCTCTGTAAGTTTAATTAGTCGGGATATTGGCCCAGGAAATTGTTTAATTGATAGCTGGATTAGAAAAAACTCAGAAAAAAAATTTGATTTAGATGGGTTACTTGCTGAAAGGGGTAACAAAAATGAAATTATTCTTGAACAAGCAATCGATCTATTTTCTAATAGACCAAATCAAAATTCTTTTTCATTAGATGTTAATGATTTTGATGTTTCATTTGCTAGGGGGCTTTCCTTAGAGGATGGTGCTAGTACATTAACAGACTTTACAGCTAAATTAATTGGAGAAGGTTTAGAACAATTATTTTTAGAAAAAAATGTAATGATCTCAAAAATTTTAATTTGTGGAGGTGGTAGAAAAAATCAATTTTTAATTAAAAAGATAAAAGAAAATTTATCTCATAATATTATTATTCAGTCTATAGACAATTATGGAATTAACGGTGACTTTGTGGAATCCCAAGCATTTGCCTTTCTTGCTGTCAGGTCAATAAAACAGCTTCCTATTTCATATCCGGAGACCACTGGATGCTCCAGTCCTACAACAGGCGGAAAAATTATTTATTTTAGATAAGCGCAGTTTTTTCTTTTATATATTTTTCAACTTCTGTAACAAGCTCCTTTTCTTTATTTCTAAAAAAATGGTTAGAGTTTTTTATTTTTGCAAATGGCACATCAACACCTTTCTGGCTTTTAATTCTATTATCTAAATCTATAATACTATCTCTCGTCACTAGTTCATCATTGTCACTATAAATTACTTGTCCAGAAGTAGGGCAAGGGGCTAAAAATGAAAAATCATATACATTTGGCTGGGGAGATACAGCAATGAAATGATTTACTTCTGGTCTTCGCATAATAAGTTGCATACATATCAATGAGCCAAATGAAAATCCGGAGACCCAACACTGGCTATAATCTAAGTTTTGTCTCTCAATCCAATCCAAAGCAGCTGCAGCATCTGATAGTTCTCCTTGACCATTGTCAAAAACTCCATCACTTTTTCCCACTCCTCTAAAATTAACTTTAATTACTGAAAATCCATTATTTTGAAAAATATTATACATTAGTTGAACTATCTTGTTGTTCATTGTCCCACCATACTGAGGATGAGGATGTAAAACTATTGCAACCGGGGAACCAAATTTTGGATTTTTATAATACTTTGCCTCTAGTCTTCCCGCCGGCCCTGGTATAAAAATTTCTAAACTTTTAGGTTTCATTATTGATAATGATTATTATTAAAAAAAAAAGTATAGATTTATAACATGTTTTAACGCGACAAATTTTTTTTTTTAATCCTGACTAAATAGGTAGGAATTCTCTCAAAACTGTTATATTACAACACTTAATTATGAAGCTAACTAATAAAGGACGATATGCAGTAATGGCTATGGCTGACTTAGCGTCTAATGCTAATAACGGGCCTATCAGTCTAACAGAAATATCTGCCAGACAGAATATTTCTTTGGCATACTTAGAACAAATTTTTTTATTACTTAAAAGTAAAAAACTAGTTAGAAGCTCAAGAGGAGCTAGTGGTGGATATATTTTAGAAAAGCCAGCATCTGAAATTAAATTATCTAATATAATTCACGCTGTAGATGAAGAAGTAAAAACACTTAATTGTAAAAAAAATTCTAAGAAAGGATGTAATAATAAAGCAACTAAATGCATTACTCATAATTTATGGGATCAACTAGACCAACATATCAATGGATTTTTTGAAAAAGTAAAATTACAGGACTTAACAAAAGGTAACTAGAAATAACAATGAAAAGTGAAGAACTGAAAAATCAAGAATATAAATACGGTTTTACTACTGATATTGAAAATATTAAAGCTCCAAAAGGACTTTCGGAACAAACTATAAAATTTATTTCGAAAATTAAAAAAGAGCCTAAATGGATGCTAGAGTGGAGATTAAAAGCTTTTAATAGACTTAAAGTATTAAAAGAGCCTAATTGGCAGAAACCAAAGTATCCAAAAATTGATTATCAAAATCTATATTATTATTCAGCTCCTAAAAGCATGGCGGATAAGCCTAAAAGTTTAGATGAAGTAGATCCAAAACTAATTGAAACCTACAATAAACTTGGAATACCTTTAAATGAACAAAAAAAATTAAGTGGAGTTGCAGTTGATGCAGTTTTCGACTCGGTGTCAGTAGCGACAACTTTTAAAGGCGAGCTTGACAAAAAAGGGATAATTTTTTGTCCTATATCTGAAGCAATTCAAAAACATCCAGATTTAGTAAAAAAATATCTTGGTTCTGTTATACCAATTAGTGACCACTATTTTGCTACCCTTAATTCTGCAGTTTTTACTGATGGATCTTTTGTTTATATTCCACCAAATACTAGATGCCCCATGGAGCTTTCTACTTATTTTAGGATTAATGCTTCTGAAACAGGTCAATTCGAAAGAACTCTTATAATTGCTGATAAAGGTAGTTATGTAAGTTATTTAGAAGGTTGTACAGCTCCGATGAGAGATGAAAATCAATTACATGCAGCTAATGTAGAATTAGTTGCTTTAGATGATGCAGAAATTAAATATTCTACTGTACAGAACTGGTATCCGGGAGACAAGGATGGTGTTGGAGGAATTTATAATTTCGTAACTAAAAGAGGAGCTTGTAGAGGAAAAAATTCTAAAATTTCATGGACACAAGTTGAAACTGGATCTGCAATTACATGGAAATATCCTAGTTGTATTTTACAAGGAGATAATTCTGTAGGAGAATTTTACTCTATAGCAATTACAAATAACCACCAAAAGGCTGATACTGGAACAAAAATGATTCATTTAGGTAAAAATACTAAGAGTAAGATTATCTCTAAAGGTATTTCTGCAGGTAAAGCTGATAATACATATAGAGGGCTTGTGGATATAGGAGCGAGAGCTCTGAACTCTCGAAATTATACTCAATGCGACTCATTATTAATGGGTAATAAGTGTGGCGCTCACACAGTGCCTTATATTAAAAATAAAAACTCTTCTTCAACCGTAGAGCATGAAGCTACCACTTCAAAAATTAATGAGGATCAATTATTTTATTGCAACCAAAGAGGACTCGATCAAGAGGAAGCCGTAAGTTTAATAGTAAATGGTTTTTGCAAAGAAGTTTTGCAACAATTACCTATGGAATTCGCAGTTGAAGCTCAAAAATTGGTATCTATTAGTTTAGAGGGGAGCGTCGGATAATGCTCCAGCTAGAAAATTTAAAAGCATCAGTCAATGATAAATCTATTTTAAATGGTTTAAATTTAAAAATAAAACCAGGAGAAGTTCATGCAATTATGGGTCCAAACGGATCGGGAAAAAGTACTTTGGCTAATATATTGTCAGGAAAGAATGGTTACGAGATAAGTGGAAGTTTAAAATATGAGGGTAAAGATCTTGAAAATATTCCTGTAGAAGAAAGAGCACAAAAAGGCATATTTCTGGCATTCCAGTACCCTTTAGAAATACCAGGAGTAAACACAACTAATTTTTTAAAAACATCTTTAAATACAATTAGAAAAGCAAAAGGCGAAAAGGAATTAGATACTCTATCTCTCTTGAAACTTATTAAAAAAAAAGCCTCAGAGCTAAATATTGATGAAAAGTTTCTGTCTAGACAATTAAATGTTGGATTCTCAGGTGGCGAAAAAAAAAAAAATGAAATACTTCAAATGAAACTTTTAGAACCTAAATTAGCTATTTTAGATGAAACTGACTCTGGTTTAGATATAGACGCGCTAAGAATTGTTGCAGATGGGGTAAATTCTCATAAAAATAAAAATAATGCTTTTTTAATTATTACTCACTACCAAAGATTACTTGATTACATAAAGCCAGATTTCATTCATGTGTTATCAAAAGGTAAAATTGTTAAAACAGGGTGTGCTGATTTAGGCCAGGAATTAGAAAAAACAGGTTATGAAAATTTAAAATAATGGAGCAAATATTTAATTTTGATTTAGAAAAAATAGATAGTTCCTCTGAAAAAGAGTTATTAGATAGAAAAGAAAAGCTTAAACTATTCTTAGATGCAGGACTTCCAAATAAAAAAGATGAAAATTGGAAATTTACCGACCTCAACTCAATTATTAGTAAAAATTTTAAAAAGATCGTTAACAACAATGACTTTAAATTTGATAAGCAAATTAAATTAATAGACGACTTTGAACACAATCATATTATTCTTGTTAATGGTTCTTTTAAATCAAGTGATATGAAATTTGAGGATAAAGAAAAAGTTAAAATTGAAAGTTTAAATTCCTTTGAAAACTTTAATCATCAATTAAGCAACAACCTTTCTAATTTAAATCAAGCTCTGTCATTAGGTGGATTTAATTTAGAAATAAAAGAAAATTATAAATGTAAAAAACCAATAATAATTTATAATTATTTTACTTCAAATTTAGATAATAAAATTATTAACAACTCAAATAAGATTAAACTTAGTCAAAATTCTGAATTAACTTTAGTAGAATATAATATTGGTGGAAAAAGTAAATTTTTTAAAAATACTTTTGAAAAAGTTGATATTCAGGAAAACTCAGTATTTAAAAACATTATTGTCCAGAAAACAAGAGGTGATGGTTATTTTTACAAAAATATATTTGGGTCACAAGGAAAAAACTCAAGCTATCAAAATTTTTTATTAACCTCTGGATTAAGATTGAATAAAGTTGAAATTGATATGAATTTAAAAAAAGAAAATAGCAATTGTTTTATTTTATCTGGATTGTGTTTAGGCAAGGGAGAACATCAAGAAATTAAAACTAGAATTAATCATCTAGCGCCAAATTGTAAAAGTTATCAAAAAATTAAAAACGTCTTAGTAAACGATGGAGTCGGAGTTTATCAAGGCAAAATATTTGTCAAAGATAACGCTCAAAAAACAGATGCCTATCAATTAAGTAAGGCTCTCATTTTAGATGATCTGGCAGAATTTAATGCTAAACCTGAATTAGAAATATATGCGGACGATGTAAAATGCTCACATGGATCTACCTCTGGCAGCATTGATAAAGATGCTATTCATTATTTAATGACAAGAGGTATTGAGCGGTCAAAAGCAAAAAAACTTTTAATAAATGGTTTTCTCAATGAGGTTTTTGAACATGTGTCTGAAAAAGAAATAAAAACTTTTCTTATTAAAAGTGTAGAGGAACAAATTGATGGAATTTAATAATATTAAATTAAAATTCCCAATATTTAAACAAAAGATTAAAGGAAAACCTTTAATTTACTTGGACAGCGCTAATTCTGCGCAAAAACCACAAACGGTTATAGATGAGATATCTAGATTTTATGAAACTGAATTTTCCAATGTTGGAAGAAGCGTTCATACACTAGCCGTTAAAGCTACTAATAAATTTGAGGAAACAAGAGACATTGTGCAATCTTATATCAATGCTAAGCACAGGGAGGAGATAATTTTTACGAAAGGTGCAACTGAGGCAATCAATTTAGTAGCAACATCTTTTGGTGAAAAATATATTCAAAAAGGAGATGAAATTCTACTTACTGAGCTCGAACACCATTCTAATTATGTACCATGGCATTATTTAAGAAAAAAGAGAGGGGTTATAATTAAATTTGCTTCTATTGATGAAAATGGAGAAATAAATGTTGATGAGTTTAAAAAACAAATTACTGATAAAACTAAGATGATAGCTTTTACTCATATTTCTAACGTTACAGGAACAATCATGCCTGTAAAAAAAATTATAGATTTAGCAAAATCAAAAAATATTCCTGTTTTAATTGATGGCACCCAAGGTGCTCAACATATAGGTTTAGATGTGCAGGATTTAGATTGTGATTTTTATGCCATTTCTTGCCATAAGATGTATGGCCCAAATGGACTGGGTATTCTTTACGCAAAAAAAAAATGGGCCGAAGAATTACCTCCATATCAAGGTGGCGGTGGAATGATTAGCGAGGTTAATAAAGATAGTATCACTTACGCAGATTCTCCAACAAAATTTGAGGCTGGAACAATGCAAACTGCTGAAGTTGTAGCTTTTGCAAAATCAATAGAATTTATTCAAGATTTAGGCATAAAAAATATTGAAAATCATGAAAATAAAGTTCTTGAGTATGGTCTAGAACAACTAAAAAAAAATAATTCTGTAAATATTATTGGTAATCCAAAAAAAAGAGCTTCTATTATGTCGTTTACAATTAAAGGCATTCACCCGCATGATATTGCAACAATTTTAGATGATGATGGTGTAGCCATAAGAGCTGGACACCACTGCTGTCAAATTTTACACAACAAACTAGGTATTCCGGCATCTGCTAGAGCTTCAATTGGAGTTTATAATAATAAGGAAGATATTGATGCATTATGTGACTCAATTAATAAATGCAAGAAAGTATTTCAGATTTAGATGGAACTTAAAGAGTTATATCAAGAAATAATTTTAGATCACGCTAAACATCCCAGAAACCAAGGAAAATGTGAAGGATATAATCATGATGCTAAAGCACACAATCCTTTATGTGGTGATAAAGTCCATATCTATTTGAAACTAGATGAAGATAAAAATATTTCAGGCTTAAGTTTTGAAGGTGAGGGGTGTGCGATATCTTTAGCTTCTGCTTCAATTCTTACAGATATATTAAAAGGTAGAGACATAAAATTTTCAAAGAAAGTTACAGATGAATTTTTAAATATGCTAAAAAACAAAACTAAAATTACTGTAAATAGTTTGTCAGATGATCAAATAACAACTATTTCTTCTTTGTCTGGGGTCAAAGAATTTCCAATGAGAATAAAATGTGCGACGATGGCCTGGCATACTCTTTTATCTGCGTTAGAAAAAAAGGATTAACTATGGGTAGCTTAAAAGATAAAATAATTTTAGAGATCAAGAAGATTTATGACCCAGAAATACCTGTAAATATATATGAGCTAGGATTGATTTATAAAATAGACGTAAAAAATGATAAAAAAGTGATTATTGAGATGACTTTAACAACTCCTAACTGTCCTGTAGCAGATAGTTTGCCTAAAATGGTTAAAGATAATATACTGAAGTTAGCTGAGGTTAATGACGTTGAAGTTAAATTAGTTTGGGATCCACCCTGGACTAAAGAAAAAATGTCAGAAGCTGCAAGACTGGAGTTAAATTTATGAATGAAAAAATCATAACACTTAGTGACGACGCTGTTATCAGAATTAAAGAGATTATGTCTAAAGCGAATAATTCAAAAATAGGAGTTAGAGTTGGAGTTAAATCAGGAGGTTGTGCAGGTATGTCATATGTTATGGAATATGCTGAGGATATCAAACCAAATGAAGAAATCGTAGAACAAAAGGGTGTAAAAGTCTTGATTGATCCAAAAGCTATAATTTATTTATTGGGAACAGAAATGGATTATAAAAAAGAAAAATTTTCATCTCAATTCATTTTTAAAAACCCAAATGAAACAGAACGTTGTGGGTGCGGAGAGTCTTTTAAAGTTTAATTATTAATTAAATTCTATTTTTACCTCACTATGAAAATTGAAAAACTTTATTTGGTTGAATTATTACGCTTCCTATCAAGTATTTCAGTACTGATTTATCATTATCAAGTTTATTTTTTTCAATATAATAAATTCAATTCTATCGAAATATTAAATAATTTAAAAGACTTACCTTTTAATTTTTTTTTAATATTATTTTATAAATATGGAGATTATGGTGTTCAGATGTTTTGGTGTATCTCTGGATTTATAATATCTTATGTATATTTGGATAAAATAAAATCAGTAAGCGCAAAAAATTTTTTTATAAATAGATTTTCAAGATTATATCCTCTTCATTTATTAACTTTAGTTTTTGTATTAATTGTGCAACAGGCAAGTAACTACTTCACTGGTGATTATCAACTTTTTTATTTAAATGATTTATATCATTTTATTTTACACTTCTTTTTTATTTCAGGATGGGGATTTGAAAAAGGGATGAGCTTTAACGAACCAATATGGAGCGTTTCACTAGAGCTGATAGCATATTTTTTATTTTTTATAATTGTTTCGAATTTAAAAAGATTAAATATAATCACTACATTAACAATTTATATAATTTTTTTTTTAATCAATAAAAACTTTTATGGATCATCAGATAATCATGCAGACCTAATTAGTTGTTTGCAATTATTTATTTCTGGAATGATAATTTTTCAACTTTTTAAAAAGATGAAAAAAATTCATATAATTGTTTTTTCTTTGATATTATTGGTTTTATCAATTGTAGGAAATTTTAAAATATTTATGTTTTGCCCTGCTGTTTTATTAATTTTTTTAATTTCAGAGGATTATTTTAAAAACATGATTAATAAAAAGTTTTTCTCTTTTTTAGGAAATTTAACTTATTCTTTATATTTAATACATTCACCAGTTGCCATGATAATAATGATTTTTTTTAAATCTAATACCAATATTTATTTTAGTTATGAATTTTTCTTATTCTATTTTACATTTTTGATATTAAATGGAGCATTAATTTATTATTATGTTGAGAAAAAATTACAAAATTCTCTGAGAAAGTATCTCAAATAATAACCTTAAGAGCTATAATACATTTCAAATTCAATAGGATGAGGAGTATGTTCGAACTTGTAAATTTCTTGAAATTTTAAGTCGATATAAGCATCAATTTGATCATCTGTGAAAACTCCACCTTGTGTTAAAAATTTTCTGTCTTTATCTAAGTTTTGCATAGCCTCTCTTAGTGAACCACAAACAGTTGGTAATTTTTTTACTTCGTCCTCAGACAATGTATATAAATCTTTATCAAAAGATTTACCTGGATCTATTTTGTTTTTAATTCCATCTATTCCTGCCATTAACATTGAAGCAAAAGTTAGATATGGATTACCTGCTGCGTCCGGAAATCTTATTTCCATCCTAGCAGCTTTTGGATTCATAATAATTGGTATTCTACATGAAGCAGATCTGTTTCTCGCAGAATATGCTAAAATAACTGGTGCTTCAAAACCAGGTATTAACCTCTTATAGCTATTGGTTGTCGCGTTAGCGAAAGCATTAATAGCTTTAGCGTGCTTTAAAATTCCTCCAATATAGTATAATGCCGTTTTAGACAGCCCCGCGTATTCATTACCCATAAACACTGGAGTATTCCCTTTCCATATTGATTGGTGGCAGTGCATACCTGATCCATTATCTCCTTTAACTGGCTTCGGCATAAATGTAGCTGTTTTTCCAAAAGAATGAGTAACCATTTGTACTGCATATTTATAAAGCTGAAGGTTATCAGCTTGATCTGTTAATGTTCCAAAATACATTCCAAGTTCATGTTGACTTGGTGCAACTTCGTGATGGTGTTTTTCAACTTTTACACCCATGTCTTTTAAAGCTTTTAGATATTCTCCCCTCATGTCTTGTGCGCTATCTACTGGAGGGACTGGAAAATAACCTCCTTTAATGCCAGGTCTGTGACCCATATTCCCATTTTCATATTTTTTACCTGTATTATAGGGACCCTCAGAACTATCAATTGTAAAACTTGTTTCGTTCATATCATTTTTGAATCTAACGTCATCAAAAACAAAAAATTCTGGTTCAGGACCAAAGAAAGCTTTGTCGCCAATACCTGATTTTTTTAGATAAGCTTCAGCTTTTTTAGCTGTGCCTCTTGGATCTCTTTCATAAGGATCTTTTTTAACTGCATCAAGAATATCACAAAAAATATTTAGCGTTGTATGGGAATTGAACGGATCAATGATCGGTCTTTCTAAGTCAGGCTTTAAAATCATATCTGACTCGTTTATAGCTTTCCAACCAGCTATTGATGAACCATCAAAAAAAACTCCTTTGTCGAGCAGTTCTTCATCAACTACAGTTGAATCCATTGTTAAATGTTGAAGTTTACCCTTTGGATCTGTAAATCGTAAATCAACAAACTCAACTTGTTTGTCTTTCATTAATTTTAATATGTTCTTTGAACTCATGTATTTTAACTGCTCCTTAGATAGTTATTAAAAATTGTTTTGAACATATATAAGTATTGATTTCAATACATAATAATTAGTATATAACAGCTATGCATTTTATTCATAATACAATCAGCGCTTGAAATGAGAGAAGCAAAATCAATAGATATATTACTTTTAATATTACTTGGATTAATCTGGGGTTCTTCCTTTTTTAATATTAAAATTGCCACTTATTCTTACGAACCTTTTACTTTAGCTCTAATAAGAGTAATATTTGCCTCAATACCTCTATTTTTACTTTGTAAATATCATAAGATTAAGATCGAAGCATTTTCTGAAAATTGGCGGCCATACGCTTTAATAGGATTATGTAATATTGCAATCCCTTTTACTTTAATAGCGATTGGTACAAGTAAAATTAATAGTTACCTTGCAGCAATATTAATGAGCACAACACCTATGAGCGGATCTGTTTTAGCTCATTTTTTTACTAAGAATGAAAAAATTACTTTTTTTAAATCTTTAGGAATTGTAGTTGGCTTCACTGGAGTAGTATTTCTTTTTCTGGACAAGTTAATCATTAATGAAAATAATTATATTTATGCTTTAATAACTATTTTAGGTTCAACATTTTATTCAATTGGAGGAATACTAACTTTAAAGTTGAAAAAAAAAGGAAATGAAAATGTGACTACCTCAACGACATTATGGTCGGTTTTACTGTTATTGCCTATGTCAATTTTTTTGGAAAACCCCTGGACTTTTAGTCCTACACTAGCCTCCACAGTATCTTTATTATACCTTGGCGTGGTAGCGACAGGTTTAGCTTGGTTAATTAGGTTTAGAATTTTGACAGTTAACGGGTTGGTTTTTCAGACTCAAGTAGCATATTTAATCCCTATATTTGGTGTGATGTTTGGGTATTTTTTAATGGATGAGTTAATCACATGGCGAGTTTTAGTATCTTTAGTTATAATAATTTTAGGTATTTATATTGTAAAAAAAAATAATAAAGGTAACAACAAATAACATGCAAACAGACTCTATTGAACTAGGATTTTTATCAATTTTTGCATTAATAACTTTTTTTATTTTTTTAATTATTAATAATTATTCTAGCAAAATAAGCAACGGTATTTTTCTAGATGATGATTTTAATAAACCGCAATCTTTTCATAACGAAGCTATTACTCGAAGTGGGGGGATAGCTAGTTTTATTTGTTTAATCTTTTTTTTTGGAATTTACTATCTTCTATATTCAGAGCTTTTAATTGAATATTTTCTTGTTTGTTCAAGTTTATTCGTTATCGGTTATTTCGATGATATTAAAATAAGGATCAGCCCAAATAAAAGACTTTTTTTAATGGTAATTACTTTATTTATACTTATAAATTTTATCCCTATCAGAATTAATAATATTGACTTTATATTTTTAAGTTATTTGATGGAAAGTAAAATATTTTCAGTAATCTTTGTATTAATATGTTTCCTTTTTGTAATAAACGGTGCAAATTTTATCGATGGATTTAATGGATTGTTAACCATTAATCTCATAATTATAAATTCAATTTTGCTTTACATAAACTTAAATAATGATCACTTAAAAATTTCATATTTTATTACTTCTCAGTTAATAATCCTTGTCACTTTTTTACTGTTTAATTTTCCAAAAGCAAAAATGTTTTTAGGCGATAGTGGATCATATTTGTTTGGTTCATTAATTTCATTAAATTCAATAATTACCAACAATTTGAACCCTCAAATATCTTCATTTTTTTTCTGTATATTATTATTTTATTTATTTTTTGAAGTTTTTTTTTCTTTTGTTAGAAAAACCTATCAAAATAAATCTCCAGTCTTGCCTGACAGAGAGCATTTGCACATGTTATCTTTCATATCAATTTCAAAGTTTTATGGATCTGAAAAAGGCAATTATGTAAACTCAATTGTAATAAATCTTGTTTATGGATTTTTCATACTACCAAGTATATTTTTTGCTGATAATAGTTTAATTTGCAAGATATGGTTTTTTTCTTTGATTTTAATTTATTTCTTGATTTATCAACGACTTTATCGTTTAACAAAAAACTAAATTGATATATAAAACATCGATTACTAATTCGGGCAAGTGGCGGAATTGGTATACGCGCTGGTCTTAGAAACCAGTGCCGCAAGGCTTAAGAGTTCGAGTCTCTTCTTGCCCACCAGAAATAAAATATGAAAGTAGAAGTACAGTCAAAAAAGGGTCTTAGAACAATTTTATCTGTTTTTGTAGATAAGAATGTAATTCAAAAAAAGATGGATGAAAGACTTAATGAGTTACAGAAAGAAGTTTCTCTTAAAGGCTTTAGACCAGGTAAAGTTCCGCCCTCAGTCATCAAAGGCCAGTTTGGCAAATCAATTTATGGAGAGGTAATAGATAAAATTTTAAGGGAAACTTCAATCAAGGCCATTGAAGAAAAAAAAATTAAGATAGCTGGCCAACCTAAGATTGATCTAAAAGCATTTGGTGAAGGAAAAGATTTAAATTATGAATTACAAGTCGACTCATTGCCTGATATTAAACTTAAATCTATAGAAAATTATAAAGCCGTAGAATATAAGATCAAAATAGAAGATAACGTAATTACAGATAAATTAAAAGAATTATCAAGTCATAATAAACAATTCAAAGATAAAAAAGAAAATGAAAAAGCCAAAATAGGTGATCAAGTAGTTTTTGATTACTCTGCCAAAATCGATGGAAATAAATTTGAAGGCAGTGAAGGCAAAGGTGTTCAAATAGAATTAGGAAAAGATTTATTCTTAAAAGGTTTCGATGAACAATTAGTTGGTGTAAAAAAAAATGATCTTAAAAAGTTAGACGCAACATTACCACCAAATCACCCAAAAAAAGAATTAGCAAATAAAAAAACTTTATTTGAATGTAAAATATTAAGTGTAAAAGAAGCAAAACAAAATAAAATTGATGACAACTTTGCAAAAATTATGGGGGCGAAAGATTTAACTGATTTAAAAAAACTAATTGAAAATCAGGTTTCTGCCCAATATTCTCAAGCTCTCAACTCAATCACAAAAAAAATGATTTTAGACCAAATAGAAAAAAATCATGATTTAACTCTCCCTCAAAATCTAATAGATCAAGAAATTTTAACAATGACTAAGAATTTGAAAGAGGATGAAAAATTAAAATATAAAACTAATAATGAAAAAGTTGCAAAGTCTAGAATTAAATTAGGATTATTACTTAACGAATATGGGGAAAAAAATAAATTAAAAGTCTCTGATGATGAGGTAAAAGCTGAAATTCAAAAGCAAATAAAAGGTATGCCTGGTCAAGAAAAAATGGTTCATGATTACTACCAAAAAAATCCTAATGCATATCAAAGTTTAAAAGGATCAATTTATGAAGAAAAAATTATTTCTCTAATTAAATCTAAAATAAAACTTGAAAATAAAAATATTAACACTAAAGAAGCTGAAAAAATTATATCTGAATTTAATAAACCAAATCTTGATCAAGTTCGCACAAAAAAAACTAAATCTTCGGAAAATAATAAATCTAAGTCAAAAAAAATTAGTAAAAAGTAACCAATAGTTGTATAAATCGTCCTATGAGTCGGAATTTTGAAGAACAGATGAACAATCTAATTCCTATGGTTGTAGAGCAAACAAGCAAAGGAGAGAGAGCTTACGATATATATTCAAGGCTTTTAAAAGAAAGAATAGTTTTTCTAGTCGGCCCTGTCAACGATTCAGTGGCTTCATTAGTAACAGCTCAACTTTTGTTTTTGGAGTCTGAAAATCCAAAAAAAGAAATTAATTTTTATATTAACAGTCCAGGGGGTTTAGTTACTGCTGGTCTAGGAATATATGATACTATGCAATATATAAATTCACCCGTTTCTACTTTGTGTATTGGTCAAGCTTCTTCAATGGGATCTTTTTTATTAGCTGCGGGAGAAAAAGGTAAAAGATACTCACTTCCAAATTCTAGAATTATGGTACATCAACCATCAGCTGGATTTCAAGGTCAAGCAACAGATATCCAAATTCACGCTAAAGAGATCCTTTCTTTAAAAGAAAGACTAAATAAGATTTATTCTAAACACACAGGTAAATCTGTAGAGGAAATTGCTCAAGCATTAGAGAGAGATAATTTCATGACCGCTGATGATGCTAAAAAATTTGGTTTAATCGACACTGTTGTGGAAAAGAGGAAATAAATCACTATATATAGAATTATATTCAACTTCGGCTTGATAAGATTATTTTAGACATTTAATATATCTGTATTGATTCGATATGACTGAAAAAAATAACAAAAATATTCTGTACTGTTCATTTTGTGGCAAAAGCCAACATGAAGTAAGAAAATTAATTGCTGGTCCAACTGTATTTATATGCGATGAATGTGTCGAGCTTTGTATGGATATCATTAAAGAGGAAAATAAGAGCTCCTTAGTAAAGCATCAAGACGGGGTTCCTTCACCTAAAGAAATTTGTAATGTTTTGGATGATTATGTTATAGGACAAAAGCTTGCCAAAGAAATATTATCTGTTGCAGTTCACAATCACTATAAAAGATTAAGTCATGAAACTAAAACAAATAAAGATATTGAATTATCAAAATCAAATATACTTTTAGTGGGGCCTACTGGATGCGGTAAGACTTTATTAGCCCAAACTCTTGCTAGAATTCTTGATGTTCCTTTCACAATGGCTGACGCAACAACCTTAACAGAAGCTGGATATGTAGGAGAAGATGTAGAAAATATTATTTTAAAATTATTACAAGCTGCTGACTATAATGTTGAAAAAGCCCAAAGAGGAATAGTATATATTGATGAAGTAGACAAAATAAGTAGAAAAGCAGAAAATCCCTCTATTACAAGAGATGTTTCAGGAGAAGGCGTTCAGCAAGCTTTATTAAAAATTATGGAAGGCACAGTGGCTAGCGTACCTCCACAAGGTGGAAGAAAACATCCACAACAAGAATTTTTACAAGTTGATACAACTAATATATTATTTATTTGCGGAGGAGCATTTGCTGGTCTTGATAAATTAATTGATAGAAGAGGAAAAGGAAGTTCAATTGGATTTGGTGCCAAAGTTAAAAGTTATAAAGAACAATCACTATCAGAAATTATGAAACAACTTGAACCTGAAGATTTAATCAAATATGGATTAATTCCTGAGTTTATAGGAAGAATGCCAATCATAGCAACTCTTGATGACTTAGATGAAAAATCTTTAATCAAAATTTTGAAAGAACCAAAAAATTCTTTAATCAAACAATATCAAAGACTATTTGAGTTTGAGAATGTAGAGTTACATTTCAATGAGGATGCAATATCAGAAATAGCTAGAAAAGCTATCTCCAAAAAAACTGGAGCTAGAGGTTTGAGATCAATTTTGGAAAATATTCTATTGAAAACAATGTTTGAGTTACCTGATATGGAAGATGTGCTAAAGGTAACTGTAGATAAGTCGTCCGTTAAAGGAACATCTGAACCTATCGTCACATATGGCAAAAAACAATCAACATCAGTAGCCTAATTTTTGATTTGTTTCTTGAAATCTGTATATTAATTATCATATAAACAATTATGAGAGCAACTTACACCAAACCTTTATTGCCTTTAAGAGATATTGTGATTTTTCCTTCTATGGTAATTCCGTTATTTGTAGGAAGAGAAAAGTCTATTAAAGCGCTTCAGGAGGTAATGAAATCTGATAAGTCAATAGTATTAGTTACACAAAAGAATTCAGAGGTAGACGATCCTAGTTCAAAAGATTTGTACGGATATGGGTGTTTAAGTAAAGTTTTACAACTTCTTAAGCTTCCAGATGGCACTGTCAAAGTTTTAGTTGAAGGAGAAAAAAGAGTTAAAATTTTAAAATACGATAATGAGAGTGAAAAATATTTAAAGTGTGACGTAGAAATAGCTGAAGATGTGAACGTAACTAAAGATTTAGAGCCCTTTGCTACAGGCTTGGTTAAAAAGTATGAAAAACTTCTTATTTTAAATAAAAAAGACTTAGCTGATAGTATAAGCAATTTAAAAAACTTAAAAAACGTTTCTGAAATAGCTAATAATTTGTCTTCTAATTTATCAATTCAAATTTTTGAAAAACAAGAATTACTGGAAATGGTAGATTTAAAGAAGAGACTGGAAAAACTACATACTTTTATTGAAAAAGAAACAAGTGTCATATCCGTAGAGAAAAAGATAAGGGGTAGAGTAAAAAATCAAATGGAGAAAACACAAAGGGAGTATTACTTAAATGAACAACTAAAAGCTATCCAAAAAGAGCTTGGAGAAATAGATGAGGGTAAAGATGAATTAACTAACATTTCTAAAGCAATATCTAATGCAAAGATGCCAAAATTAGCAAAAGAAAAATGTCTTTCGGAGCTAAAAAAATTAAAATCCATGAGCCCTATGTCTGCCGAAGCTACAGTTGTTAGAAATTACTTAGATTGGATGACCGAGCTACCCTGGTCAAATAAATCAAAAATTAATACAGACTTAAAAAATGCTCAAAAAATTTTAGATGAAGACCACTATGGGTTGGAAAAAGTTAAGGAGAGAATTATTGAATTTCTTGCAGTTCAAAAAAGAATTCAAAAAATGAAAGGACCGATTTTGTGTCTAGTGGGCCCACCAGGAGTAGGTAAAACTTCTTTAGGTAAATCGATAGCTAAAGCAACAAACAGAAAATTTATTAGAATTTCTTTAGGGGGAATCAGAGATGAAGCAGAGATTAGAGGCCATAGAAGAACTTACATAGGATCTTTACCTGGGAAAATTATTCAAATGATGAAAAAAGCTGGCACGAGAAATCCTCTTTTTTTATTGGATGAAATTGACAAAGTAGGAAACGATTATAGAGGAGACCCATCTTCAGCTTTATTAGAGGCATTAGATCCAGAACAAAACAAAGAATTTAATGATCATTATTTAGAAGTGGATTATGATCTATCCGATGTAATGTTTGTTACTACAGCGAATACATTAAATATTTTACCTCCTTTATTAGATAGAATGGAAGTTATTAGACTGTCTGGCTACACAGAAGATGAAAAAGTTAATATTGCTCAAAAATATCTTATACCAAAACAAAGTGAAAATAATGGTTTAAAAAAAGATGAATGGAAGATCAATGAAGATGTAAATAGAAAAATTATTAGGAACTACACAAGAGAAGCAGGAGTGAGAAATCTAGAAAGAGAGATTTCAAAAATTGCTAGAAAATTGGTCAAAAAAATTGATAACAGTGAAAAAATAAATAATCCTTTAAAAGAAGAGGATATGAAAGATCTTTTAGGAGTTCAAAAATATAAATATGGAGAAATTGAAGAGGAGAATAGAATAGGAGTTGTTACTGGATTAGCCTGGACCGAGGTAGGTGGAGAAATTTTAAAAATCGAGTCAGCTGTAATGCCAGGAAAAGGGAAAATGCAAATAACTGGAAAACTTGGTGATGTAATGCAAGAGTCGGTAAAAGCAGCTAAATCTTATATAAGATCAAAAAGTTTAGACTTTGGAATTATACCACCTATTTTTGATAAAAAAGATTTTCATATACACGTCCCAGAAGGAGCAACTCCAAAAGATGGACCTTCGGCTGGAATAGGTATGGTTACATCAATTGTTTCAGCAATTACTGAAATACCAGTAGATAAAAATGTTGCTATGACAGGTGAAATTACTTTAAGAGGAATTGTGTTGCCTATAGGTGGGCTTAAAGAGAAATTATTAGCAGCTCATAGGGCAGGAATAAAAAAAGTATTAATTCCACTAGAAAATAAAAAGGATTTAATTGAAGTACCAGAAACAATTTTGAAAAATATGAAAATTATAACCGTAAAAAATGTTGATGAAGTTTTGAAAATTGCTCTAACTAAGCCTTTAAAAAGAGCGGAATGGGTCGAAGTAGATCAAATCTCTGAAAAAAATAAATCCAAGGAAGAGCTAAGTACTCACTAATTAATCTAACCACTCTTTATACTTATCAAGATTTTGAATAATATATTTAGGCAATAATTCATTAGATATTCTAGTTAAACCCGACTTTGCTGTATATTTTTTGTCTCTCATATCAGCTTTGTGATCGTACATAATTTTTTTTTGTTTAATAAGATTTTCTATATCATCTACCCTTATACCGCTTTCTTGATATTCAACATGATGTAAAAAATTGGATAATTTGTAATGCAGTTCTTTGGGATTTTTTATACAAGTAAAGTGCCATCCACCATCAGGTATTAAATCAATAGTAGTATATTTTGTACTAGAGAAGAAAGTGTCCAACCTCCAGAAAGGATAAGATTTACCTTTAATATTTCTTAACCACTGGCAACTTATTAAATCTTTTTTTTTGCAAGCTCTACTTCCTAGCCAAGGGAAGTTTTCTTGCATTAGATTAAATTTATAATAAAACATTTTTTGAATGAACATTGTTATTTTATTTTTATATTTAAAATTTTCAAGATTAGGAATTTCATCAACATCACTAACTAAAACTAAATCATTTTCATCTATATTCTTAATCCCGTTAATTAATTCATTTCTTTGATAATTTTCTCTATCAAGTGAATTATCTAACATTTTTGAATTTTTTAAATCTATATCGTCACTTTCATTTATTTCTTTTATATTAGGAGAGGGTTTGTCAACTACAATGTATTCAATTTTGTCCTTAAACTTTGAAAAATTTTTTATATCAAAATTAAGTTTTTTTTTATTTCCACTATGAAGAAAAGTTGATTCAGTTATAATAAATTTCTTGACGTACTTATCGAGTAAATTCAGCCTTAAATCTAAAATCATGTCTTCATCAAAATACATAAAGCAGTCATAGATATTCATGATAATTGAGTTATAGTAAAAATTAATATATGTAAATATTTTATGAGAAAAAAAATCATTATTACCGGCGGGCTTGGATACATAGGGACAGAATTATGTAAAATTTATTCTGGTGTTAGTTGGCATCATAAAATTATTGTCATAGATAATAGATTTATATCTGAAAGAGTAAATCAAATTCGAAATTGGAATATGGAATTTATACATGGAGATATTCTTGATAAAGATCTAATAAATAAAATTTTTAAAGATGCTGATGTGGTACATCATCTAGCAGGTGTCACTGAAGTACCACGGACTCAAAGTGAGTCAAACAATGATAAAGATAATAAAATAAAATTAGTGGGAGAAACAGGAACAAAAAACATATTGGAGTCGATTAAAAGTAGTTGTAAAATTATTTTTCCTTCAACACATGTTGTATTTGAAGGTATTGAAAAAGTAAAAAACGATATTAAAGAGGATGAGGAAACCAAGCCAGTTCTGTCTTACTCATCTTCTAAATCAGCAAATGAAAAACAATTAAAAAGCTCTGGAAAAAATTATATTATTTTAAGACTTGGCTCAGTTTATGGATATTCAACTGATACAACTCGAATAGACATAATGCCTAATTTATTTTCTAAGATAGCTTCTCAAAATGGAACATTAAAACTTTTTTCAGGCGGAAGACAGGTGAAAAGTTTAGTGCCATTAATTGATGTAGCTAGATGTTTTAAATTTATGGAGGAGAGAGAAGATTTAAAATCAGAAACATTTAATCTAACCAAAGAAACCCTTACTGTAAAAAAAGTAGCAGAAATTTGTAAAAAATATAATCCTAATGTGATCCTCAAAGAAACAAACGATGAAGTTCCTAATTTAGGTTTTTCATTATCAAATGAAAAGATTTTAAAAAATGGTTTTAAATTTTTATACAATCTTGATGAGAGTATTAAAGAAATGATTAAAAAGTGGTCTAACCAAAATTTAAAAAAGGAATTGGAATATGTTAGAGATGGAGAAAATCTATTTGAAGACAAAAGAGGTAAAATTAGTAATCACGAATTAACTGAACCTATTAATTTAATAGGTTTAATAGATTCTAAAAGAGGAACAATAAGAGCAAACCATTATCATCCTCAACAAGAACAGAAATGCTTATTTACAAAAGGTCAAATTATAGAAATTTTTCAAGATATAATAAATCCTGGCTCTCCAAAAATTACACAAGTTGTTAATGAAGGACAGCTATCAATAATCAAACCGAATGTAGCACATACAATGGTTTTTACTAAAGATACTACTTTTTTAAATTTGGTTAGAGGAGAAAGAGACCATGAGAATTATGGAATAACTCATACAATAAAACATGAGTTTGTAGATGAGAAAGAAAAAAATCTTTTACTTAAGTATTACAAATTTGATTGCAGGTCCTGTGGAAATAAGGATTTAAAAAGAGTAGTTTCTTTAGGTTATCAACCATTAGCAAATAACTTAATTAAAAACGCTAATGAAAAATGTGAGCTATATCCTTTAGAGGTAAACTATTGTGATAAATGTTATAATTGTCAGCTCTCTGTAGCAGTCGACCCGAAAAAAATGTTTTCTAATTATCTTTATACTTCATCTACATCTAAATCATTTAGAAATCATTTTATTCAAGCAGCTAAAAATTATATTAAGGATCTAAAATTAAACAAAAAAAATTCATTTATAATTGATATTGGCAGTAACGATGGAGTAGCACTCAAACCTTTTAAAGACTTGGGTTTTAAAAATATTCTTGGTATTGAGCCAGCTAAAAATTTAGCAAAGATTGCCAACAAGAATAAAATTAAAACTTTCAATGGTTTTTTAGATAAAAAGAATCTTAAAAAGATTAAAAAAAATGCTGACTTAATATTAGCATCTAATGTATTCGCCCACTCAGATAAATTAAAAGAAATGGCCGAATGTATGTTAAAATTATTGAGTAAAAAAGGGGTTATAATTATTGAAGTACAATACTTAATGAACACTTTAAAAGATTTAACTTTCGATAATATTTACCATGAACATTATAATTATTGGTCGTTAACATCTTTAATAAACTTTTTTAATCAATTCGATGCAAAAATTTATAAATCTGAACGCATAAATACACACGGCGGGTCGATTAGAATTTACGTAATAAAAGATAAAAAGGCCAAGGTTGAAAATAGTGTAAAAAAAATGCTCAAGGAGGAAGAAAAATTTGGCATTAAAAAATTTAAAACATATCAAGATTTTGGAAATAAAGTTTATAAGATAAGAGAAAATGTTAGAAAAAATTTTAAAAAAATTAAAAATGAAAACAATTTAGTAATAGGTTATGGCGCTCCAGCAAAAGCAACTACTGCTTTAAACTTTTTTGGAATATCAAGTGAAATTGATTTTATAGTTGAAGACAATAAATTAAAACATAACAAGTTTATTCCAGGAGTAAATATTCCGATTAAAGATAAATCATACATAAAAGATAAAAATAATATTGTAGTAGTTTTAGCTTGGAATTTTTTCAAAGATATTAAAAATAATAATGCGAGTCTTTCAGAAAATTTTATAAATATTAAAGATTTAGAGACTAATAATTAGTTATTAAGCTTTTCCAAATTTCAAAAATATTTCTTATATTTTCAAAGAAATAACTAAGATAAAATTCTGTGCTGGGAAGAAATGTTATTACAAAACTCTGGGCAAAATATAAAGCCCGAGAAATAAATATTACAGATACTAAAAATACGAGTAGTGAACTATAAAAACCAAATGAAACTTTATCTTTAACATTTGATTTTTTTAATTTTTTTGGTTGAGGGTCATTTAGTTTAATGCCATGCTTTTTAGCAAGGTATTCTGGGGAATATAAATTTATTTCTCTTGGTTTTTTAACAACTTTTCTTTTTGGTGTTATTGATTTTTTCTGAATTATAGGTTTTCTTGGGCTAGTAGATTTTTTTCTCGTTAGCTTTAAATCAGGCGTTAAGACAGTTTCCTTTTTTTTAGCAACTTCAACAGGAAATTGTTTCCATTTATTTCCACAGGCGCTACATTGTACTAATCTACCAGCTTTAGTGATAGCGTTATCTGGTACCACAAATTTTTTGTCACAAGAATTACAGCTTAGAATCATAATAATTCAATATTACCGCTATTTATCAAAACTTAAATACTTTTTTACTTTATAAATAATTTACTGTATATGTCGTTTTTGTTTAATTAGGGCGGTTAGCTCAGTTGGTAGAGCATCTCGTTTACACCGAGAGGGTCATAGGTTCGAGTCCTTTACCGCCCACCATTGAAT
>PAFH01000002.1 GCA_002704145.1 Pelagibacteraceae bacterium
GCTCCACTAATTAATTTAGGCATAGATACAATCTAGCCTAGAAAAACTTCCCGTCAAGTTTTAGCTTATAACTTTTAATGTTTTTTTTAAAAGTGCGGAAAAATCTTTAGAATAAAGCTTGTTCCAGTTCTTCATATGGCCTCTGGCCCAAGTATTTTGTCTTTTCGCATATTGTCTTGTTTTAACATTTATGAGTTCTTTGCACTTTTCTAAAGATATGGAACCGTCAAAATAGCCATTTATTTCTCGAACACCTATTAATTTATTTGCTGAAAGAGACTTATCTAATTTTAATAAGTTAAATTTTTTAACCTCATTCATACAATTGTTTCGAAACATTAATTCTGTTCTTAAAAAAATTCTCTTCAATAATTCATTTTTTGGGATACTTAGATAAATTTTTTTTATTTTGTGGTTCTCAAAATCAGTCTGAGTATTCAAAATCCAATCAAATAAAGATTTTTGTGTTTTTTGAAAAACCTCATACGCTCTTTGAGACCTTTGAGAGTCAGTTGGTAAAATTCTATCTTTAACTTTTGGATCGATGCTCAAAAGTTTTTCATAAAACTTTTTATATCCCAATTTTTTAAACAAACTTCTAACTTTGACTCTAGTTTTTAAGTCTATAGAAGGTATTTTGCTAATACCTTTAGTAATTGCATTAAAATACAAGCCTGTTCCACCAACTATAACTGGAATTTTTTTATTTTTATGACACTCAAGAATTTTTGCTTTTGCTAGTTTAAGCCAATCACCTGCAGAAAAATATTTTTTTACAGAAATAAAACCATATAAGTGGTGTTTAACTTTCTTTAAATCTTTTTTATTTGGTCTTGAAGATAATACTAAAAATTCCTTATAAGTTTGCATACTATCTGCATTAATTATTTCTCCATTTATTTTTTTTGCTAACTGTATTGCTAATTGAGATTTTCCAGATGCTGTGGGACCTGCTAAAAGAATAATTTTTTTTGACAATTTAATTTATCTTAACACCAAGGTATCTTCTTCGATTATTATTATCTATTATAGATAGTAATAAATTTTTGTCTCCTCTTTTAACCATCTTTTCAACGATATCATCTAAATCTGACGGTTTAGTAATCGGAGTTCTTCTTGCTTCTATTATAATATCATTTATATTTAATAATCCTTTTAATGGACTCTTGTTTGAAATCTCAGTTATTAAAAGTCCTTTATTGTTTTTTAAATTTCTAGAGGATATATCTTCCAAACTTAAATTTCTAACTGTGATTTTTAAACTTTCAATTTCAAATTCTTCAGGTTTTTCTATTTTATTTTTTTTTTCTTTAAATTCTTCTGAGGACTCTAGCCTACCTAGTGTGAGTTTTTTATTAATTAATTTTTTATTTCTCCAAACTTTGATCTGGACGCTTTTACCTACCTTAGTGTTAGCTACAACTTTTGGAAGAGTTCTCATCATATCTATTGTCTTTCCATCAAATTCTAAAATTATATCGCCAGCTTTTATTCCAGCTTTATCTGCAGGGCTTTTTTCTCCAACACTTGCTACCAAAGCTCCAGAAGGTTTGTTAAGTTCTACTGCTTCAGCAATTTCTTTTGTTACATCTTGAATTCTAACGCCTAGCCACCCTCTTCTTGTTTCTCCATAATTTATTAATTGGTCTATAACTTTAGAGGCAGCATTTGCCGGAATAGCAAAACCAATTCCTATTGATCCAGATCTTCCAGGGGCAATAATTGCAGTGTTAATTCCTACAACTTCTCCTTTTAAATTAAATAGAGGCCCTCCCGAGTTTCCAACATTAATAGAAGCATCGGTTTGAATAAAATCGTCATAGCGTGTCATTCCAATATCTCTGTTTCTAGCTGATACTATTCCAGATGTAACTGTTCCTCCTAATCCAAAGGGATTTCCTATAGCAACCACCCAGTCACCAACTCTAGCGTTATCAGAATTTCCAAATTTAACAGGAATAAACTTATCTTTTGTTTCCATCTTTAAAACTGCTATATCCATATAAGGATCGGCTCCAATTACTTTTGCTTTATATTCTTTAGTGTCCACTTTAATTAAAATATCGTCTGCACCAGCTATTACGTGGTTGTTTGTAATAACTATTCCATTTTCTTTAATTATAAAACCTGATCCTAGCGATGAAGCTTGTCTTTCAGTAGGTTTTTGAAAATCTTTGAACATTTCTTCAAAAGGTGATCCAGGAGGAAATTGGAAAGGAAATTGATTAGATGTAGTTTTCACGGTTTGTGTAGTTGAAATATTAACAACTGAAGGCATTAATTTCTCTGCTAAATCTGCGAACGAGCTTGGTACAGCATTTAAACTGGTAATTATATTCAAATTGAAGAATAATAAAATTAAAAATATTTTTTTATAAAAACTCATCTATTTTTTTATATACCAAATAATTAAAAAACCTATAACCAAAAAAATGATACCAGAAAATCTCAATTTACTCTCTGGGGTATTTTTAATCATTTCTAGCATATTTTTGACTCTTGACGGGAAAATGGCAATAAGCAAACCTTCTAAGAAAAAAATTAATCCTATAGCTGTAAATAGATCGCTCATTCAAGAGCCTTTTATCTCTTTTTTAAAGATGGAGTAGCCGATTTGCCAAAAAATTTAAAGAATTCACTGTCTGGAGATAAAACTAATGAAGTCTCGCCTCCTATCAATGCTTTTTCATAAGCTTGCATAGCACGATAAAAACCAAAAAATTGCGGATCTTTTCCAAAAGCGTCAGCAAAAATTTTATTTCTTAGACCGTCTCCTTCTCCTTTCATAATTTCTGATTTTTTATTCGCCTCTGCTAATAAAACCGTAACGTCTTTGTCAGCAGTAGATCTTATTTTTTGAGCAATCTCTGCACCCTGGGCTCTAAATTCCTTAGCTTCTCTTTCTCTCTCAGTTTGCATTCTTTTATAAATTGCATCACTGTTAGCTGGTGGCAAGTCTGCTCTTTTAATTCTTACATCTACTATCTCTATTCCAAAATTTTTAGCCTCATTATTTACATCATTCTGAATAATTGCCATTTGTTTTGCTCTATCTGTAGATAATAATGTAGCTAATTCTTGTTTTCCTAAAACACCTCTAATTCTCGAATTAATAATTGTCGAAAGTCTTGACCTAGCTACTCTTTCATTTCCAACTGATATATAAAATTTCAATGGATCAACAATTTTAAATCTGGCTATTGCATCAACAATTAATCTCTTTTGATCGGCCGCTATAACTTCCTCTGGGGCATTATCTAAGTTTAAAATTCTTCTATCTAAATAAACTACGTTTTGAATAAATGGTAATTTAAAATTTAGTCCTGCTTTAGTAATAATTTTTTTAGGATCACCAAATTGTAAAACAATAGCTTGGCTAATTTCTTGAACAATAAATAAAGATTGGAATATTACAACTCCAATTAAAATTATTCCCGGAATTAAAAATTTACTTGGTTTCATTAGTTATCACTCCCTGATTTTTTTAGTTCTGGTAATGGTAAATAAGGAACTACACCTGATCCAGAGTCTTTATCAATTATTACCTTATCAATATCTGCTAAAACTTTTTCCATTGTCTCCAAATACATTCTCTCTTGGGTCACTTGTTTTGCGTTTCTATATTCGTTATAAATTGCTAAAAATCTACTAGCTTCACCCTCTGCTTTTGCAACAACTTCTTTTTTGTAAGCCTCTGCTTGCTGTAAAACTTGTTCTGCTTCCCCTCGAGCTCTTGGTATTACATCATTAGCATAGGCTTCAGCCTCGTTTTTAGATCTCTCTCTATCAGCTCTTGCTGCTTGAACATCTCTAAATGCATCAATAACCTGTGCTGGAGGATCAGCCTGTTGAGTTTGAACTTGAGTGATTTGAATTCCTGAATTGTATTCATCTAATATTTGTTGAGTAATTTCTTGAACTTCTACTTCAATATTAGATCTACCCTCAGTTAAAATTGTCTGAATTTCATTTTTTGCGATAACTTCTCTCATTGCAGTTTCTGAAGTTGCCTTAACTGTTTCAATTGGGCTTTGTATATTGAACAAGAATTTTCCTGCATCCTTAATTACCCAAAATACAGAATAATTAATATCTACTATATTTTCATCTCCTGTTAACATTAAGCTTTCTTCAGGTACGTTCCCAATTCCTGAAGTTCTTCCGCTGTCGCTTGCTGGTCTAAAACCTACATCGACTCTGTTAACTTTTGTAACTTTAGGGGTTAAAACTCTCTCAAACGGCATTGGAAAATGATAATGTAATCCAGGTTGTGTGGTATTAACAAATTTTCCAAATCTTAATACTACTCCTTGTTCATCCGGTAAAACTCTATAAAGACCACTTGCTACATACAGTACAAAAAGAATTAAGAGTCCGATAATTATTGGTCTAGAGCCTCCAGACTTTCCTCCTGAAAATTTGTTAATAGTCTTTTGAAAATTCTTGATTAAATCGTCTAAATTTGGGGGTTCTCTTCTAGTCCCTGACCCATTTCCACCTGGACTTCCTCCTGGAGGTGTTCCCCAAGGAGATTGGTTCTTGAAGATTTTATCTTTAAAACTCATGACACTTTATATAGTGACTTTTTAGTCAAAAACAAGTTAAGTAACAGCGGTATTATGACCGATAAAATGAATAAATTATGAGCCAAAAGCCCCCTCCAAAGCAATTTGTCAAAACTCCAATAAATGGAACTAAATTTACTTTGTTAGTTTCTAGCGCTAAAGGTGGAGTTGGTAAATCTACAGTGGCAGTTAACCTTGCCTTCGCTCTACAAAATTTAGGACTTAAAATTGGAATACTCGATGCAGATGTTTATGGTCCATCGTTACCAAAGTTAATAAATTTAAATGAAAAACCAAAAAGTGAAGATGGCAAAGCGATGATACCAGTTGAAAAATATAATGCTCAATGCATGTCTATGGGCTTTTTAGTCGATGAACAAACACCAATGATATGGCGAGGACCGATGGTCATAAGTGCAATAAAAACTATGACACAAAAAGTTTTGTGGAAAGACAGAGACATCATTATCATCGATATGCCGCCAGGAACAGGTGATACTCAATTAACATTTGCCCAAGAAGTAAAAGTTGATGGAGCTGTAATAGTTTCGACCCCGCAAGATTTAGCTCTTCTCGATGTAAAGAGAGGAATACAAATGTTTGATAAGACTGGTGTCAAAATTTTAGGTTTAATAGATAATATGAGTTTTTTCAAAGGAGATGATGGAAAAGAATATAAAATTTTTGGTGAGGGTGGCGTTGAAAAAACTGCTAAAGAATTTAACAAAGAATTTTTAGGTCACCTTCCTTTACATAAAGATTTAAGAAATTCAGCTGATATTGGTGAGCCGCTAACTCACTCTCAACCAGGTCATGAAGTTTCTAAAATTTTTGAAAAAATAGCTTCAAATATAAAAAAAAAATTAAATTAAATTGTGTTTTTTTTATAAATGTAAAAGAAGATATCAGAGTCAAGATCAATTTTATTATTTAAAAAAGTGAGGTGAGATAAGTCTGGATATCTAATCAATTCTTGAAATTGATTATTTATATTGAATTCTTTGTTTATTAAGGACGAAGTTCCATCACTAAATTTATTTCTAAAAACCTCGTGATTCATAGAAAAAAAATAATTTGAAGTTCTGTGAATTTGTTTTAAGTAATTTAACGCTACACTAGGTTTCATTTCGCCCAAGCTATTCTTATTGATCATTAACTCTAAAGAGTCATCTTTTAAATTTTCAATTTCCCAACTAGGTAAAAAAATTAACTCATAATCACTTAGTTTATCAAAATTTAAGTTTTTTTCTCCGTATAAAAAAACTTTTTTTTCCGGAAAAGCTTTTGATAAGAAATAAGCAGCTAAAGTTAAAGTTTCTGGAATATCAATACAAACAAAAGTCGACCTATTCTTTAAATTTTTTAAAATATAATAATCAAAATATCCATAACCGCTTCCAAGATCACATAAATAATTATGATCTTTTTTGTTAAGATAATTAATTAGTATTTTTGAATATATGTCTGCAAAAAAACTTCCTAAAACAACAAAATTTTCTTCAATTTTTGCTCCATTTTGATTTCCAAATCTAGGAATATTTAAGGAGGAAAAATCTTTTTTTTCCATATTAAATAACTTCCACATTTTTAAATGACCACCAAATATTTCCTCTTCCATAAAGTTCCTTAAGAACAAATTCTTTGAATACTTTTGTATGAGATCTTGACTTTCAACACCAAGATAGTTTCTGTTTCCAAAATTTTGAATAAAATTCAAAAATTTTTTATTATCATTTTCTTTAAAACTTTCTTTTAATAAAAAAAATCTTTATCAATATGTTTTTGCCATAATGAAGAAGGAATATACATTCCTCCTTTATTTGACTGATCTTTCTTCATTTTTTTATAAAATTCAAATATTCGACCGCTTAAAGGTAAATCCTCATCATCTATAATATCATTTTTAGGAATGCATAATTTAATTTTCTTTTTTTTTAAAACAAATGTTAAAATTAGACCTATTAAATAGGGGTAAATTTTTTTAAATAAACTTTTGAAAAATCTTTTTTCTTTAATGGAAGTTTTAAATCTAGAAATCAAATTATTCATTATTTGATTGTTTTGTCAGTAAAATCAAATGAAACCATCAACTCATTCCATTCTCTTTTTGACAAACCAGAACTTTCATAGTCTACCTTTTTACCTTTAACCATTTTCTGAATAGTCTTTTTACCTTTTGCCGAAACATGTACTGCTCCAACTCTATAATCTAAAAATGCATTGTGAGTTATTGGTACCCATTTTTTTACAGTATCTAACATTTTTTCTGCATACACTCTAATTTCATATTGGGCGTGACTTTCAGCTCTTAAGAATAAAAAATTTAGCAAATTTAATAAGTCTGTTTTCCAATACCATTGTGTATAAGAGTTTAAAGTTAAATTCATTCGAGCTAATTCTCTAGCCAGACCAGCTTTATTTTCATCGATTGTTGAGCCATCAAATCTTTCATTGAGCATTTTCTCATAATTATTATAAGACCTTGTCGCATCGTCCTTTAAAATTTTTAAAACTTCATCTGCCTGCTCACCAGTGATTAAATCTCCTCTACCTTGTCTGTTAGAAGTCGATTGCGCTGAAAGTTGATCTTTTGAGGGTATGTAAAATTCTTTATCTAATATAGAATATCTTGCAGAATACTCATTAACGTTTGCTGTCCTGTGTCTTATCCATTGACGTGCAATAAAAATTGGAAGTTTAACGTGGTATTTTATTTCGCACATTTCAAAAGGAGTTGAGTGCCAGTGCCTCATTAAATATTTAATTAATCCCTCGTCTGTAGAAACTTTTTTTGTTCCCTTGCCATATGATACTCTAGCTGATTGAACAATTGAAGTATCGTCACCCATGTAATCTATAACTCTAACAAATCCATGATCAAGCACTGGTAAAGCTTCATAAAGAATTTTCTCTAGTTCAGGTGAAGTTACTCGCTTAGTCTGATTTTTTTGGGATTGTTGATCGGCTATTTCTTGCTTTTGTTCTAGTGTTAATTTCATTTTGAATTTATTTATTGAATCTCTCTATAAGAGTTTTATATTAATAGTGTTGGTTTTCCAACTATGACGATAAACGAATTTCGTAATAAACATTACGGACGTGGGGGCAGTACCCACCACCTCCA
>PAFH01000003.1 GCA_002704145.1 Pelagibacteraceae bacterium
ATTTTTATTGGTTTGGCGTCACTTACTTTTCCGCATATATTGTTAGAATATCTTTTAGAAAAAAATGAAAAAAGAACTTAAAATTTATTTAGCTTCTCCGAGAGGTTTTTGTGCTGGAGTTAAAAGAGCAATTGATATCGTTGAGAAATCAATTAATAAATTTGGTACTCCTGTATATGTCAGGCATGAAATTGTTCACAACAAACAAGTTGTAGAGGAACTAAAAAAAAAAGGTGCAATTTTTGTGGATGAACTTTCTGATGTTGAAGATACTAGTAGACCAGTAATTTTTTCTGCACACGGAGTTCCTAAATCAGTTCCAGAAGAAGCTAAAATAAAAAATTTATCTTATGTAGACGCTACGTGTCCTTTAGTTTCAAAAGTACATAGAGAGTCAGAACAATTAAACAAAAATGGATACGAAATACTATTAATTGGCCATAAAAATCACCCTGAAGTGATTGGTACTATGGGTCAGCTTGCTAAAGGATCAATTAAATTAATTGAAACTAAAAATGATGTAGAAAAATTAAAAGTAGATGATTTTAAAAAACCTTTAGCTTATATAACTCAAACAACTCTTTCTGTAGACGACACTGCAGAAATAATTAACTCACTCAAAAAAAAATTTCCTAAAATTAAAGGTCCTATTAAAGAGGATATTTGTTATGCGACGACTAACAGACAGACAGCGGTAAAAGAAATAGCATCAAAGTGTGACATATTTTTTGTAGTAGGCAGTAGAAATTCATCTAACTCTGTAAGATTAGTAGAGGTTGCCAAAAAAGCAGGATGCAACAACTCTCAATTAATGCATTCTGAAAAAAAAATTCCATATAATGAGATAGATACATCTAATACTATTGGAATATCCTCTGGAGCATCAGCGCCAGAAAAATTAGTTCAAACACTACTAGATTATATTAAGAAAGATCGAAAAGTTTCTATAGAAGAGGTGGTGGTCGCAGAGGAAAAGGTTGTTTTTAAATTACCAAAAGAATTGAATTAATGGCTGTCTACACAAAACTTAGCAAAAATAATATTGAGGAAATTTTATCCGGTTATAATTTAGGTAATTTAGACTCATTCAGAGGCATATTAGAAGGAGTTGAAAATACTAATTATTTCTTAACAGTAAATAAAGCAAAATTTATTCTTACAATATATGAAAAAAGAGTAAAGAGTGAGGATTTACCTTTTTTTTCAGACCTCATGTCTTTACTTAACAAAGCTAATTTTAAATGCCCTACTCCTATTAAAAATAAACAAAACAAAACTTTAATTGATTACAAAGGTAAAAAGATAATGATTGTTTCGTTTCTTGAAGGAAAGGCAAAAAAAAATTTATCTCCAGCAAACTGTAAATCTATCGGGATTGAAGTTGCCAAGATGCACTCTATTACTAAAAATATTGAAATAAAAAGACAAAACAATCTTTCAGTGAAATCATGGAGAAATTTATTTAATTCAATAAAAGATAAATGCTCAAAAATTCACAAAGATCTTCCAAAATTAATAGAAGAAAATCTTGTCGATGTAGAAAAAAATTGGCCAAAAGATTTACCTAAAGGAATTATTCATGCAGATCTATTTCATGATAATATTTTTTTTATTGAGGATAAATTTAGTGGTATAATAGATTTTTATTTTTCTTGTGAAGATTTTTTAGCTTTTGAAATAGCCATATGTTTTAATGCATTATGTTTTGATGGTTCAAAAAATAATTTGAGTTTTAATGTTACAAAAGCAAAAAATTTTATAGATGGGTATACATCGATAAGAAAATTAACTAATCAAGAAAAAAATTGTATCAAAGTTTTGTCTCAAGGGGCTGCATTAAGATTTTTACTGACAAGAGCTTTCGATGCATTAGATACAGTAGAAGGTGCTATTGTAAAAGTTAAAGATCCAATTGAATATTTAAAGAGATTAGAATTTCATAAGAATTCAAAAAATTTTGAGGATTATTTTTTTTAATGAAATTGAAAATTTATACTGATGGGGCGTGTTCGGGAAATCCCGGCACAGGTGGTTGGGCAGCAATTTTTTTAGATGGGAACACTGTTAAGTCTAGTATTTCTGGTAAAGAAAATAATACTACTAATAATAGAATGGAGTTATTAGCGCCTATAATGGCATTAAAAAAAATAAAAAAAAAAACTGATATTACTATTTACACTGACTCGTTATACGTGAAGGTTGGTATTACAGAGTGGATTAAAAAGTGGAAATTAAATAATTGGAAAAATTCAAATAAAAAACCCGTTAAAAATAAAGATCTTTGGATAAAGTTAGATAATTCTTGTCAAAAACATAATGTAAGTTGGAAATGGGTTAAAGCTCATGCGGGAAATAAAATGAATAATTTAGTTGATGAGTTAGCAGTATTGCAAACTAAATAGTATTTAAAAAACTTTCAGCAGCAGATAATTTACAATTGGCTGTCTCCTGCTCTTCTTCAATTTTTTTAACTTCACCATTTTCTACAAGCATAGTGTATCTGGTTGATCTTACTCCTAGTCCTTTTTCAGATTTATCTACTTCTGCCCCGATTGCTTTTGTAAATTGAATAAATGGGTCCCCAACCATTAGTATTTTATTTCCAGCACCTTGATTTTCACCCCATGCTTTCATTACATTTGGGTCATTTACAGAAATACAAATAATTTTTGAAACCCTCTTTTTTTTTGCTAAGTCGTAATTTTTTATGTAACCAGGTAAATGAAGCGCTGAACATGTTTTAGTAAATGCTCCTGGCATACCTAAAATTATGGTCCTATCATTTTTACATAATTCTAAAATATTAATTTTTTTAACATCATTAATATTATTAAGGTAAAATAACTCTGAATTTGGTAGTTTATCTCCTGCTTTTAATCTCATTGTATTTTACTTAAAATATAGTTTTTAACGTCTAAATTTAAATTTCCGATAATATCAAATTTTTCTTTTTGATCCATATGCGTTTTTAAATGTTTTGGTGCATCTAAATTTTTTCCAGTGGCTTTTTTAATAGTATCATTGAACTTATAAGGATGAGCTGTTCCTAGAACTACAATATTATCTAAATTTTTAATCTTATTTGCTGCACCAAACCCAGTTGCAGTATGTGGATCAATAATAAATTGATGATCCTTAAAAACCTTATAAATTATATTTTGTGTTTCCTCGTCAGTAATTTTAATACCTTCAAAATCTTTCTTTATTTTTTCAGTATCCTTTTTTTGTAAATTAAATGAACCTTTTAATGATAGTTCATCCATTAAAGAGCTTACATTTTTGTCATTTTCATCTACAATGTAAAACAATAATCTTTCAAAATTACTAGCCACCTGAATATCCATACTTGGAGTGACGGATGGTTGAACTCTGCCTGGTTTATATTCTCCAGTATTTATCACTCTTTGTAAGATATCATTTTTGTTTGTAGCTACTATCAACTTATTTATTGGTAACCCCATTTTTTTGGCAACATAACCTGCGTAAATATCTCCAAAGTTTCCTGTTGGCACGGAGAAGCTAATATTTTGCTTTTTTAACTTGAAGTATGAATAAAAATAATAAACAATCTGACAAACAATTCTCGCCCAATTAATAGAATTTACGCCAGACATGTTTATTTTCGATCTAAAATCATCGTCGTTAAATAACTCTTTAACAATTTTCTGACAATCATCAAATGATCCTTCTATCGCAACATTATAAATATTAGCTCCACCGATAGTAGTCATAATTTTTCTCTGGGTGTCTGAAATTTTATTATGTGGATGTAATACAAAAAGATTAATATTTTTTCTATTACTCAAAGCAGCTATTGCAGCAGAACCTGTGTCTCCAGAAGTTGCTACTACTACATTGACAATTTTATTTTTAGCAACCTTAAAGTGGTCGTACATATTTCCTATAATCTGCATTGCAATATCTTTAAAAGCCAAAGTAGGTCCATGGTAAAGTTCTAAGAGATTTATTTCTCCAATTTTTTTTAATTTAACAACCTCATTTTCCTTAAAGCCTTTGTATGATTTTTCAATTAAAGATCCTAATTCAACTTTATTGATATCGTTTGAACAAAAATTAAATATTATTTCAGTTGCAAGATCTTTATAATTTAATTGACTTAATTTTTTTAAATCTTCTTTGGTATAATTTTTTACCTCGCTAGGTAAAAATAATCCTCCACCTGGGGCTAGTCCTCTTAAGAAAATATCTTTAAAACTGAATTTTAAAGACTTATCTCTTGTGCTAAAATAGTTCATTTTTTTCTTCTAAAATATAAATAATAAAATATTATTGAAATTGATATTGCATACCATGTTATAGCATATTTAAGGTGATTATTTGGCACATCAATACTTATTTTTTTTGGTAGTGGCACCTTTGTTTCACTATCTTCAAGAAAAATTATAAATTCATTAAATTTTTTACCAGTAAAATTATTGAGATCCTTTAAATTAATAGAAAACCAAACATTGTTTTCAATATCGTTAGCTGGTTTAAACATATTTGGTTTATAAACTTTTCTTAATAACCCAACTATTTTTTGCTCTTCGTTTTTTTTGGAATTTATGCCAGGATTTCCTTTAAATTCTTTACTAATCCAACCTCTATTAACTAAAAGATTTTCGTTTTTATGAGTCCTAAAAGGAGTTATTACGTCGTATCCTGGTTTTCCACTATCATTTAAACTGTATAAGTAAATTTGCTCATCAAAAATATATTTTCCTTTTGTATTAACTCTCTGATAGTTTTTTTTCATTAAATTTGAATATTCTACTGGATTTGAATTCAACCCAACAGTTATTTGATTTATTATTTCTAACTTCCACTGCAGCCTATAAAGTTGCCAAGTGCCTAACGCACAGAATATTGATATAAAAAGAATTACAAATAATTGGAATAAAAATGCTTTTTTCAATTTGAGATTAACTTCCCCAAATATATATAGCAGCAAATAAAAATAACCAAACTACGTCAACAAAATGCCAATACCATGCCGCTGCCTCAAATCCAAAATGATGCTCGGAATTAGAATGTCCTTTCATAGATCTAAGTAAGCAGACTGCTAGAAAAATTGTGCCTACTATTACGTGGAAACCATGGAAGCCTGTTGCCATATAAAATGTAGATCCATAAATATTCCCATCAATTGTAAAAGTTGCGTGGTGGTACTCGTAGGCTTGGAAACAAGTAAAAATAAAACCTAAGAAGACTGTTAAAACTAGTCCGTTGACCAAACCTTTTCTATCATTTTCTAACATCGCATGATGCGCCCAAGTTACAGTAGTACCAGACAATAATAGTATCAAAGTATTTATTAGTGGAATATCCCAAGGGTCAAATGTTTTTATATCTGGTGGTGGCCAAGTAGCTCCTACTGCTTCAGTTGGAAATAAACTTGCATTAAAATATGCCCAGAACCAAGCAACAAAAAACATTACCTCAGATGCAATAAAAAGTACCATGCCATATCTATGACCAATTTGAACTACAGGAGTGTGGTGCCCTTGAAATTCTGCTTCTTCAACTACATCTCTCCACCACATGAATGCGCCGTAAATTACTAAAGCAAAGCCAATAAGTAAAAGCCACAAAGCCTTTGAGTGAAAATAATAAACTGCTCCAAAAGCTAAAACTAAAGTTGCGAAAGAAACATAAATAGGCCATGGGCTCGGGTCTACTAGATGAAATCCATGTTTTTTTTCTTTAGATGACATAATTGCGATTATACCTTTTTTTCTTTTTTAAAATAGTCTGATGAAAAAAACGTAAAAGACAAAGTTACATCAGCAATATTTTTAGTTTTATTATCATCTACGACTTTTGGATCCAAGAAAAATGTCAATACAAACTCTCTTTTTTCCCCTCCTTTTAGTGTTTGTTTTTCAAAACAAAAGCATCCTATTTTGTTAAGATAAATTCCAAATGGAGCAGGTGAAACATTAAAAGATGCAGAACCTGAAGAAATTTTAGCGTCAGGGTTCTCTACATAAAATTTTACTGTGTGAACCTCTCCAGGTTTTAAATCTAAAGTCTTGATTTCGGGCGTAAAATTCCAATTTAAAGTACTGTTTATATTAGTATCAAATCTCATTTTAAAATCTTGATTCACTATAATTTTTGGAATCTCTTTATTTGATGCATTTTGAGTGGTTCCACCAAAGCCAGTAACTCTACAAAATAAATCGTAAAGTGGAACTGCTGCAAAAGATAACCCTAGCATAAATAAAAAGATTGATATTAATATTATTGGTGTAAGTTTTTTTTTATTAATATTCATTATATTTCTCTATTATAAATTCCTATATTGTAAAATGTAAGTACAAATAAAAAAATCATGAATAAAATTAATATAAAAGCTGTAAAAAGGTTTTTTTTCTTTTTGTTCATGAGTTTATTTTAATTAAATTATCAATCAATAGTACTAAAAATATAAAAAATAAGTAAAATATTGAATAAACAAATATTTTTCTCGCAATTATATTAGAGGTTTTCGAGTTACCCTCATTGAATAATCTAAAACATAAATATGAATAATAAATTGTCATCGTTGAAGCAACTGTCAGATAAAATAAACTTGCAAAATCTAAGAAATACGGAGCTATAACCACTGGAAACATTAATAGAGCGTATATGAGTATATTTAATTTTGTTTTTTGTAAGCCAGCAATAATTGGTAACATTGGAATCTTAGCAATTTTATAATCTCCAGCTTTATATAAGCTAAGCGCCCAAAAATGAGATGGTGTCCAAAAAAATATTATTAAAAATAAAATAATTGGTTCAATTGAAATTTGGCCTGTTGCTATAGTCCAGCCTATTACAGGTGGTAAAGCTCCAGCAGCACCTCCAATTACAATATTTTGTGGAGTTTTTCTTTTTAACCAGATTGTGTAAATAAAAAAATAAAAGCAAATTGTAAATGCCAACAAAGCTGATGATAGTAAATTTGAAGATTGATATAGAATTATTGTTGACAATACGGATAAAATTATACCAAAGTATAATGCCTGATTTTTTTTTACTTTTCCAGTTGGTATCGGTCTAAGACATGTTCTACTCATTAAAGCATCTAAATCTGACTCGTACCACATATTTAAAGCTCCAGCAGCTCCTGATCCCATTGCAACTGCCAATAAAGAAATTATAGAGTTTGATAAAGATAAGTTTGATGGAGAAATAAGTAATCCCACCATGCAAGTAAATAAAACCAAGGACATCACCCTGGGTTTCATCAAATTAAAAAAAGATTGCAAATTAAGTACTAAGCTTAATTTAGTATTTCTAGATTTTGTTAATATTTGGCTCAATTTATTTTACTTTAGGTAGCTCTTCAAATGTATGGAATGGTGGTGGTGAAGTAACAGTCCACTCCAATGTTGTAGCTCCTTCCCCCCATGGATTTTGTTTAGCTTTTCTTTGTTTCATAAAGGAGTATAGAAGATTTAGTAAAAATACAGCTAGACCAATTAAAGAAATGTAAGAACCTATTGAAGATATATAGTTCCATCCAGCAAACGCATCTGGATAATCAGCATACCTTCTTGGCATACCGGCTAGACCCAAAAAATGTTGAGGAAAGAAAATTAGATTTACACCAATAAAAGTTAACCAAAAATGAAGTTTACCGAGAAACTCTGAGTATTCATAACCGCTCATTTTACTAAACCAATAGTACCAACCCGCAAAAATTGCAAAAACTGCTCCTAGAGACAGTACATAATGGAAATGGGCAACTACATAATAGGTATCATGTAATGCAGTATCTACTCCCGCGTTGGCTAATACAACTCCCGTAACTCCGCCTAATGTAAATAAAAATATAAATCCAATAGCCCAAAGCATAGGAGTTTTAAAACTAATAGATCCACCCCACATAGTAGCTATCCAAGAAAAAATTTTTATGCCTGTTGGCACAGCGATGATCATTGTGGCTGCTAAAAAATAAGCCTTAGTATCTGTATCTAGCCCTACAGTGTACATATGGTGAGCCCAAACAACAAAACCAACAACTCCTATTGCGACCATGGCATAAGCCATTCCTAAGTAACCAAAGACAGGTTTTTTAGAGAAAGTTGAAACTATATGACTAATCATTCCAAATCCTGGAAGAATTAAAATATAAACTTCTGGATGTCCAAAAAACCAAAATAAATGCTGAAAAAGCACTGGATCGCCCCCAGTTTGAGCTTCAAAGAAAGCTGTACCAAAATTTCGATCGGTTAAAAGCATTGTTATTGCGCCAGCTAAAACTGGTAAAGATAATAAAAGTAAAAAAGCTGTTACAAGGATAGACCAAGAGAACAAAGGCATTTTATGCAAAGTCATACCAGGAGCTCTCATATTTAAAATGGTTGTAATAAAATTAATTGCTCCTAAGATTGAAGAAGCTCCAGCTATATGTAAACTTAAAATAGCTAAATCCATTGCAGGCCCAGGTTGACCAGTTTTAGATGATAAAGGTGGATATATCGTCCAGCCGCCTCCCACTCCTTGAGCACCAGGAGGTCCATCAACAAAAATGGAGGATAACAAAAGAATGAAAGCAACTGGTAACAACCAAAAAGAAATATTATTCATTCTAGGAAATGCCATATCAGGAGCTCCTATCATTATTGGAACAAACCAGTTTCCGAAACCACCAATCATAGCTGGCATTACCATGAAAAAAATCATAATTAATCCGTGACCGGTTACTAATACATTATACAAATGATAATTTCCTCCAAGAATTCCATCTCCCGGATGCATCAATTCCATTCGCATCACCACTGAAAATAATGAACCAATAATGCCTGCTATAATTGCAAAGATAAGATACATAGTTCCAATGTCTTTATGATTTGTAGAATATGCCCACCTCTTCCAACCTGTTGGATTAGCGTGATGTCCGCCTGAAAGAGCTTGCCCGTACATTATTTTATCTCCTTTAAATTTTTAGCGATTTTAATATTTTTTTCTAAATCATTTTTTGCAAATTCAATTTTAGCTTTTTTAAGCCATTTATTATATTCGTCTTCTGTGACAACGTTAACCGTAATAGGCATAAAAGCGTGCTTAATTCCACATAGTTCAGAGCATTGTCCATAAAAAGTTCCTGTTCTTTCTGCTTTAAACCAAGTTTCATTTATCCTTCCAGGAACCGCGTCCCTTTTAACTCCAAATGATGGCAAAGCCCAAGCGTGTAGAACATCGTTAGCAGTAATCATAACTTTAACTACTTTATCTACCGGTACATAAACTTCGTTATCTACTGAAAGTAATCTAGGTTGATTTTCCTTAAGATCTTTTTCTTCTATCATATAAGAGTCAAAAATAATATTTTCATCAGGATATTCGTAGCCCCAATACCATTGATAGCCGATAGCTTTTATAGTGACATCAGCTTTTGGGATTTTGTCTTGAGAATATAAAACTTTAAAGGATGGAACAGCCATCACAATTAATATTAAACAAGGAATTAAAGTCCAAAGAACTTCTATAAATGTGTTATGACTCGTTGTAGACGCAACTTTGTTTTTTGACTCTCTGTATCTTATACAAGTATACAAAAGTAAAAATAAAACAAAAGCCGTTATAGCTGTAATAATTGGTAAAAGCATATAATCGTGAAACCAAACTATATCGGCCATACTTTTAGATGCCGAACTCTGAAAACCAAGTTGCCAATCTTTTGGCTCGTTAGCTAAAACTGAGCTTGGCATTATTAAAAATAATATAACAATTTTTTTAAGCATAAGTTTTTATACAGCTTTTAGACAATTTAACAATTTCAATTAATGCGACAATTAATTAGAATTATTGATAAAATTAACCAATGAAATAGCACTTATTACAGCGGTATCTGACCTTAAAATGTTTCTTGATATGGTAAACGATTTTACTGATAGATTTTCAAGTATAGCCTTTCGTTCCAAAGGTGAAAAATCACCTTCAGGTCCAATTAAAACGCATAGAGATTTGCTATTTTTTAAATCGTCAGTTTGAAGGCTATCTTTAGAATTAACATCAGCAAATAATAATTTGGTAGATGCATCTAAATTTTTTAAGCAATCCTGTAGCTTTGTTATTTCAGAAATTACTGGAGGAATTAATTGATTAGATTGTTCTGTGGCTTCAGTAACAATTTTCTTAGCTCTTTCATAGTTTAAATCTTTAACTTCGGTTCTATCTGAGATTATAGGTGTTATCTTATTTACTCCAAGCTCTGTTGCCTTTTGAAGAATATTTTCCATAGGACTCTTTTTAACTAAACAAATAGCTAATTCGATATTAGATAATTTTGAAGGTTCTTTAACTTTATTTAAAAACTTTACTTCAATTCGATCTTTTTCTAAAAAAACTATTTCACTAAGCCATTCTCCATTTTTGTTAAAAAAATTTATGTTTGAGCCCCTTTTTAGTCTCATAACATTAGCTACATAATGCGTATGCTCTTTTGATAATAAAGATGTTGTATTCTCAGTTATGTTATCTTGATAATATAATCTTATGTTGCCCATAAGTTAATTATACAATAAAACTTGTGTTTAATTAATTATAAAAAAGGATAAATTATGGAAAAAGGTAAAAGAGCTGGAGACAGTCCTATTGGAATAAATGTAGTTGAGGGTAAGTCTTATTATTGGTGTACATGTGGACAAAGTTCTAAACAACCTTTTTGTGACGGGTCGCATAATGGATCAAAATTTGGACCAATGACTTATAAAGCTGAACAAACAAAAAAAATTTTTTTCTGCACGTGTAAACAAACTAATGACCCTCCTTTATGCGATGGATCCCACAATAAAAAATGAAAACTAAATCTGTAGTTTTTGATGCTTATGGAACATTATTTGATGTCAATTCGGCTGCTGAAAAATGTAAAGATAAAATTGGAAATGAATGGGAAAATTTTTCAAATTTCTGGCGAACAACCCAATTAGAATATACTTGGTTAAGAAATATAATGAAAAGGCATAAGGATTTTTGGAAAGTAACTGAGGATAGTTTAGAAAAATCAATGAAAGTTTTCAAAATAGATATGACTATGAAAAAAGATTTATTAAATCTTTATAAAGTTTTATCTCCGTACCCTGAGGTTGAAGAGGTTTTAAAAAATTTAAAAAATAAAAATTTTAAACTTGCTATACTTTCAAACGGAACACCTTCTCTTTTAAATGAGTTGGTACAAAGCAATAATTTAGATGATCTATTTGATGATATTTTTTCAGTAGAAGAAGTAAAAATTTATAAACCAGACTCAAAAGTTTACGATCTTCCATTAAAAAAATATAAAATTAAATCTGACGAAGTGACATTTTTAAGTGCCAATACATGGGATGTTTCAGGCGGTGGAAACTATGGTTATAATGCGGTTTGGGTGAATAGAAATAAAGCAATTTTTGACAATCTAGATTTTAAAAGTACACATGAAATAAACAATTTAACGCAGTTACTGGATATAGTATAAAGGTTATAGTTTCTTATGACACAGATCCAAGTAAAAAAAATTATAAAAGCTTTAAACTCATCAGATGGAGCAGGTGTAAAACTAAAAAGAAGTATTGGTACGCCAGAGGTGGATTATGTAGATCCATTTTTAATGCTAGATGAATTTGGATCTGAAAATAAAGATGATTATGTTGCAGGATTTCCTCCACACCCACATCGAGGTATAGAAACAGTGACTTATATGTTGAATGGTGAATTTGAACACGAAGATAGTACTGGCTCTAAAGGTAAAATGAAGCCAGGAGATGTGCAATGGATGAAAACCGGGAGAGGTATAATTCATTCTGAGATGCCCGCAATGTCAAACGGTAAATTACTAGGGTTTCAGTTGTGGATTAATATGCCTGCTAAATTGAAAAAAAATAAACCTGAGTATCTTTACATTAAAAGTAACGAACTAGGAGTCCATAAAGACAATGAAAAAACTGTAAAAGTAATAGCAGGAAAATATGAAAAAACTAAAGGTGCTCAAATAAATCACAACGTTCAACCTATTTATTTTCATATTGTATTAGAAGAAGGTAAGGAATTTAAATGCGATGTACCAATTGAGCATAATTCTTTTGTTTACTTACTAAAAGGTGAATTAAAAATTGGAGATAAGGATCACAACAAAACAAGTGACTCAAATTTAATTTTGCTTGATAAAGGTAGTTTGCTTAAAATTATAGCTAATAAAAAGACTGAATTTCTTTTTATTGCAGGTAAACCAATTGGCGAACCCATTGCTAGAGGCGGTCCTTTCGTAATGAATACGAAAGCTGAAATACTTGAGGCAATTCAAGATTATAATAACGGAACATTTGCTAAATATTAAAAGTTAAAGTACTTTTCTAAAAAAATGTCTAAATCAATAATTATTAAAAAAAATGGAGGTCCAGAAATTTTGGAACTTCAAGATATAAATATTGGTTCTCCTGGCCCTGATGAAATTAAAGTTTCTAATTTTGCGATAGGTTTAAACTATATTGATACATATCATAGATCTGGATTATACCCCCTTCCATTGCCAAGCGGGATAGGATTAGAGGCGGCAGGAAAAATTGATGAAGTTGGTTCAAACGTAAATGAATTTAGTAAAGGCGATAATATTGCATACGCCTCTATGCCTATCGGAGCATATTCTGAACAAAGAATAATACCAGCAAAAATTTGTGTTAAACTTCCTGAGGGAATTTCACATAAGTTGGCTGCTACTTTAATGACAAAAGGATTAACAACCAATTATTTGTTAACTAAAACTTATAATCTTAAAGCTGGGGAAACAATTTTGTTTCATGCTGCAGCAGGTGGAGTTGGTCAAATCTTTGCTCAATGGGCTAAAAGTATTGGAGCAAAAGTAATAGGAACAGTTGGGTCAGACAAAAAAATAGAGATAGCAAAATCTAATGGTTATGAAGAAGTAATTAATTACTCTAAAGATGATTTTTCAAAAGAAGTAATGAAATTAACAAAAGACAGTGGAGTATCTGCTGTTTTTGATGGTGTTGGAAAAAATACTTTTAAAGGTTCTATAGCATGCTTAAAACCCAGAGGAATGATGGTAAGTTTTGGTAATGCTTCTGGACCTCTAGATCCAGTAAATGTTCCAAAGGATATTCAATCTAAAAGTCTTTTTTTAACCAGGCCTACAATTGGGCATTATTTTACTAATAGAAGAGAACTTCAAAAAGGTGCTGATGAAATTTTTGAAAAAGTTAAATTTGGAAAAATTAAAATATCAATATTTAAAGAATACAAATTATCAGAAGCATCTCAAGCACATATAGATCTAGAATCAAGAAAGCTTACAGGCCCAGCTATTTTAATTCCATAATGGATAAAAAGATTATTTCTCCATGTATAAGTATTTGTAAGACTGATCCAGTTACCGGATATTGTTATGGTTGTGCTAGGACAGATGAGGAAAAGAGTCTGTGGAAAAATGAAAAAACTGATAGAGTTTGGAAAAGTAAAAATTTAATTCTTATACAGAACAGAATGTCTGGTTGGCAACTTGAAACATTTAAAGAGTCTTATAATCATAAGATAAAATCTGGAATATCAATTTTCAAAAAAAAATTGCTCGAAGAAAAATAACTTTTATTTTAAATCATCGCTCATAGATTTCATGTCTGTTAAATGAAATTTAAGCGCTTTAGTAGATAATCTAATTTCTTGAAGAAAAAGAAAAATTGATATTATCATACAAATACAACATGCTCCAAAAACTAATCTTGCAGTTAAAACTTTGTCAAGATAAAGAAATAACACTGTAAGCATGTTAAAGAGAAATCCCCAGCTGCAAAAACCCATGGTGAATTTTAAAAGAGTCGTACGATAATTTAAATTGTGCAATTGTTTCTCCCATTCTGGAGGAATATGTTTTTCAAATACATATTCATCATGAAGTTTTCTAATAAGTGCACTTAAAGTATGAAAACGTGTACTGTAAACATTCATAATTAAAGGAATTGCAGGAAACATTAGTGCGGTCACTGTGTAATCTATGTCCATATCGAATCAAATTGATTATGTATATAGTGTTTGATATTTACAAGTCTTATTTCATGAACCAATTAAAAATATTTATTGAACTAACTAGATTGAATAAACCAATAGGGATTATGCTACTGTTTTGGCCATGTTCGTGGGGCTTGGCTTATGCTTTTCATTTAGATCAAAATTTAAATATTTTTGTTTATTATATTTTACTTTTTTTCTTAGGATCGGTTTTAATGCGAAGTGCAGGCTGCATAATAAATGATATTGTTGATAAAGATTTTGACAAAAAAGTTTATAGGACAAAAAAAAGGCCTATTACTAGTGGCAAAATATCCGTAAAAAAAGCCTCTTCATATGCTTTATTGCTTTGCCTTCTAGCTTTTATAATTTTAATACAATTTAATTTTAAAACAATTTTACTGGGGCTGGGATCTATGGTTTTAGCTTTCTCTTATCCATTCATGAAAAGAATTACATATTGGCCTCAGCTCTTTTTAGGTTTAACCTTTAACTGGGGTATGATTATGGCTCATACAGCAATATTAGATCAAATATCATTAAATATTACGCTGCTATATTTATCAGCCATATTTTGGACATTGGGTTATGACACGATTTATGGAACTCAAGATATAAATGATGATGAAATAATAGGAGTTAAATCAACTGCAATTAAATTTAAAAAAAATATAAAAACTTTTGTGTCAACATGTTATTTAATTACCTCATTATTAATGATTATTGTATTTAAAGATAATATAGGGTTAAATTTATCGACTTTTTTAATAACAATGTTTTTTTTAAGTTTAATTTATCAAGTTAAAATTTTCAGTAGAAAAAACCATTTGAATTGTCTAAAGGCGTTTAAATTTAATAATTATTCTGGCTGCTTAATATTTTTAACAATTTTTTTTATTTAACTTATGGAATTAAAAGAATTAGTCCCGATAATAAAAAGACTATACAGAGAACACATTAGATTTCATTTAAAAAGAATTTTTCTTTGTTTAATTTTATCTATATTTATAGCTGGAACAACTTCAACTATAGCTTGGCTGCTTGATCCGGCAGTAAAAAAAATATTCATTGATAAAAATCAAACATTAGCATGGATGATTCCTATAGCAATTATAATTGCTTTTGTTACAAAAGGTTTATCTTTATATTTCGCGCGGTTAAATATTAATATAGTAGGTCAAAGAATTGCAGGTGAGTTACAAAAAAAAATTGCTAAATCAATTTTATTTACAGATATTCAAACTTTAGATAGTCGACACTCTGGAAGATATATTTCAAACATACAATTCGATACTGGCCAGATTTCCCATTTTGTTAGCACTGGAGTGCTAAATCTAATGAAAGACTCGTTTTCTGTAATTTTTTTAGTTGGGCTAATGTTTTATCAAAACTGGAAATTAGCGTCTTTTGCAATATTAATGATTCCTCTGGCAGGGGGGCTAGCTAAAAATCTTGGAAAACAAATAGCAAAAGCCACTACTCAAGCAAGTAAACTATCGGGAAATCTAGTGTCATATTTAGCTGATATTCTTAGAGGTTCTAGAATGATCCGAATTTTTCAAAAAGAAGAACAAGAAACTAAGAATGCTGACAATGTTATAACGCAAGCTGTGGACAAAAATATTAAAGTTTCAGAAATTATGATTCGTGCAACTCCAATAATGGAATGTCTTACAGGAATAATGATAGCTGGATTCATATTTTTTTCAGGAAAATTAATTAACTCGGGTGAACTTGGTATAAATAATTTTTTTTCATTCTTAGCTGCTATGATGTTAGCTTATCAACCAATTAGGTCTCTAGCCACTATTAATATGACTGCGTATCAAGGGGCTGCAGCAGCACAACGTATTAATTTAATAATTGATAAACCAATTAAAATAAAAAATGAAAAAGATTTACCTGATTTAAAAATAATTAAATGTGACATGTCATTTGATAATGTTAGCTTTAAATATGAATTAACTGAAGAAAAGGCAATTAAAAGTATTAATTTAAAAATTGAAGGTGGTAAAGTTACTGCCTTAGTAGGGAAAAGTGGAGCAGGAAAAAGTACAATCATCAATTTGATACCTAGGTTTTATGACCCACAAGAAGGAGAGATTAAAATTGATAATCAAAGTATTAATAGGATAAATCTTAATTCTTTAAGAGATAAGATCTCATTAGTAAGTCAGGATGTAGTTTTGTTTGATGACACTATTAAAAACAATATTGCTTACGCAGACTCTAATGCTACTCAAAAAGATATTGAAGAAGCTTGTAATTTTGCTGCTGCTGATGAGTTTATAAAAAAACTTCCAAATAAATATGAAACAGTTGTGGGAGAAAATGGAGTAAGGCTTTCCGGGGGTCAAAAACAAAGGATATCAATAGCTCGGGCAATATTGAAAAAATCACCGATAATACTTTTAGATGAAGCTACATCTTCACTAGATACGGAGTCAGAAAGAGTTGTTCAAAATGCGATTAATAATTTAATTAAAGGAAGAACTACAATTGTCATCGCACATAGACTTTCTACTATTCACAATTCTGATAAAATATTTTTTTTAGAAAATGGAAAAATAATAAATTCTGGTAATCATGATTACCTTATTAATAATAGCAAAGAATATAAATCATTATATGAAAATCAATTAAAATAAATGTTATTAATTTATCGAATTTTAATTAATTTTTTTTTTCCTCTTATAATCATAGGTATATACATAAGAAAATTTTTTAACAAAGAAAATAAAATTAGATATAAAGAAAAATTATTTAGCTCTTGTTTTAATATTATAAAAAATAACGAAAAAAGATTAATTTGGTTTCATGCTGCTAGTATTGGAGAGGTAAAAAGTGTAATTCCTGTCATTCAAAAACTTAAAAAAAAAGCACAATATCAATTTTTAATTACAACAACCACTTTGAGCTCTTCTAAACTTATTGAAAAAGATTTATTGCATGAAAAAAATATAGTACACAGGTTTTTTCCAATAGATAAATTTAGTCTAATATCAAAATTTTTAGATGGTTGGTCGCCTCATTTAACCGTATTTGTAGACTCTGAAATTTGGCCAAACTTTATTTTAGAGATTAACAAAAGAAATATTCCTTTAGTTTTATTAAATGGAAGAATAACAAAAAAAACTTTTTTAAGATGGAGACTAATACCTCAATTTGCAAAAAAAATTTTTCAGTCTTTTCAACTAAGTATTCCAGCTAATAAAGAGTCACAAAAATATTTGGAGAAATTTAATGTTAAAGCTATCAAATACTTTGGTAATATTAAACTTGCTTCAGAGCAGAAATTTAAAGAAATAAGCTCAAATGATGCTAGATTTTTTAATAACAGATTATTCTGGTCAGCAGTAAGTGTACATGAAGGAGAAGATATGTTTTGTCTTAAAACACATTTAAAAATAAAAAAACAACACAATAATATTACAACTATTATAATACCAAGGCATGTAGACCGTGTTAAAAAAATTAGATTAATTTGTAAAAAATTAAATTTGAAATATCAAATTTTATCTGAGAATAAAGATATAGAAAAAAATAAAGAAATATTGATAGTTAATTCTTATGGCGTTACTACTCAATTTCTAACATTATGCAACAGTGTTTTTATAGGAAAATCAATGGAAAAAAAGTTCGAAAAAGTAGGTGGACAAAATCCAATTGAAGCCGCAAAGCTAGGTTGTAAAATTTATCACGGTCCTTATGTATATAATTTTCAAGATATCTATAACCTTCTTGAAAAGTTAAAAATTTCTGAAAAAGTTTTAAATGAAGATGAACTATCCAATAAAATATCTGTAGATTTTAATCAAGACAGACTAAATAGAAGAGAAAAGATAGAAATGATTAATAAGTTGGGTGAAAAAATACTTAACGATACATGTAATGAATTAGAAAAAATAATTTTAAAATGAAAATTTTAAAACCTAAATTTTGGGAAAAAAAAAATAGTTTAATATCAATAATACTTTTTCCAATTTCTTTTTGTATACAAATATTATTTATATTAAAAAAAAAAATTTTAAAAAAAAAATTTTTTAAAATACCAATTATTTGTGTAGGAAATATTTATTTAGGAGGTACTGGAAAAACTCCTTTATCAATTTGGATTGTAAATGAATTAAAAAAGTATAAAAAAAAATCTATTATAGTTAAGAAATACTACTCAAAACACATTGACGAACACAAATTGATTACGGATAACTTAATTGATCTTGAACTAAATAATAGCAGAGCAAATGCCCTAGAAATTGTACAAAAGAAAGACTATGACTATGCAATTTTAGACGATGGATTCCAAGATTTTTCAGTAAATAAAAATTTAAATATTGTTTGTTTTAACAGCAATCAATTAATTGGGAATGGATTGACTTTACCTTCGGGTCCATTAAGGGAAAGTATTAATGGTTTAAAAAGATGTCAAATAGTAATTATCAATGGTGAAAAAAACTTATCTTTTGAAAAGCAAATTGTAAAAATTTCAGATAAAATTCAAATTTTTTATTCAAAATATTTTCCTGTAAATATTGATAAATTAAAGAATAAAAAGTTTTTCGCTTTTGCTGGTATTGGAAACCCAAATAATTTTTTTGATCTATTGAAAAAAAATAACATTTTAGTTGAAAAAAAATTTTCTTTCCCGGATCATTTCCATTATAAAAAATCTGATATACAATCTATGATTAATGAATCACTTAAAAACGATTGTGAGCTAATTACTACTGAAAAAGATTATTTTAGAATTAAAGATTTAGGATTTGATAAAATTCAATATTTAAAAATTGAACTTAAAATATTTGAAAAAGAGAAAATCATAAATAAAATTTTGGATTGCAAAATATGAAGACTATAAAGTATTTCATCGAAGCATTTGTAATCTATTTTTTTTTCTTATTAATCAAATTACTTGGTCTTAATATCAGTAGAATTTTTTTTTCTTTTTTATTTAAAAAAGTAGGCCCTTTAATACGATCTAACAAAATTCCAAATAAAAATTTATCAATATTTTCAAATAATATTTCTAATGAAGAAAAAAAAGATATCATATCTTGCATGTGGTCTAATTATGGAATGACATTTGTTGAATATATTTTTTTAAAAAAATTTCGGAATAATCAAAATCATATTGAGATAGAAGGTGTTGAAATTTTAGATATGGTTCTCGAAGATGATAAGCCGGCTATATTTATATCTGGTCATTTCGCTAATTTCGAATTGATGTCAATGGAAATTACAAAAAGAAAGTTGAAGTTGGCAACAATCTATAGGCCTCTTAATAATTTTTTTCTAAATCCTTTTATGGAATTCTTAAGAAAAAAGTATGTATGTAAAAATCAAATTAAAAAAGGTATTAAGGGCGTTAAAGAAACAATCGAGTTTATAAAAAACAAACATAGTATAGCCCTTATGGTTGATCAAAGGGTAAGTGAAGGTGATAAAATAAAATTTTTTAATGATGAAGCTTTTACTACGACCCTGCCTGGGCAGTTAGCGATAAAGTATAATCTCAACATAATACCGATTTTTTTAGAGAGAAAAGATAATAAATTTTTTAAAATGAAAGTTTTTGATCCAATTAAAACTTCAAATTTTAAGGACAAATTAGAAATTACAAATAAATTGAATCAAATAATTGAGAGTATGATCATCAAAAATCCTAAACAGTGGATTTGGACTCATAATAGGTGGAAATAGTATTTTTTTCTAATTTTTTTTTTTTGCTTTATATCTAATATCAACTTCTACTGGCGAAAAATAAGCTTCTTGTAAATCTACACTCCAATAATTTAATTTTTCAAGAGGAATTTCTTTTCCAGATACTGCACAATTTACATAATTTCCTTCCTCAATTAATTCAAACGAGTTATGCTTATATTGAAGTTTAGCTTTTTTTTTATTCATCTATAAACTATATATAATATATCTTTTCTTATGAATATTGCATTAATAGGTAGCGGAGGCAGGGAGCACGTTTTATGCGAAAAAATATACCAATCTAAACTATCAGATAAAATAATTTGTATACCAGGCAACCCTGGAACAGCAAAAATAGCTAAAAATATAAACATAAATTTTTTAAATTTTAAAAAATTATTAAAAATAATAAAATTTCACAAAATAGACTTGGTTATTGTAGGACCAGAAGAACCTTTGGTCAGAGGGGTAGTTGACTATCTTGAAAAGAATAAAATTAAAGTTTTTGGACCTAATAAATATGCCTCTAAATTAGAAGGTTCAAAAGGATTTATGAAATCAATTTGCAAAAAATATAATATACCAACAGCAAAATACAAAATTTGTAAAAATAAAAAAGATGTCGTAAATTTTATCAAAAAAAATAGTTTTCCGTTAGTCGTAAAGGCAGATGGACTAGCTGCTGGCAAAGGTGTTGCTATTTGTAAATCAAAAAAACACCTATTAAACGTTTCTCAAGAAATATTTGACGGCAAATTTAAATCATCTAATAAATTAGTTATTGAAGAATTTTTAAAGGGAGAAGAAGCAAGTTATTTCTTAATTGTAGATAAAAATAATTACAAATTTTTTGGCTCAGCACAAGATCATAAGCGAGTAAGAGAAAAAGAAAAGGGACCTAATACAGGTGGGATGGGAGCTTACTCACCTGCCCCGATAATAGATAAGAAGTTAGAAAAGAAAATTTTAAATAAAATCGTTAAACCTACTTTACAAGCTTTAAAAGACAAAAAAAAATCTTACTCTGGCTTTTTATATGTTGGTTTAATGATAGCTAAGGGTGAACCTTACCTTATTGAATATAACATCAGAATGGGAGACCCAGAATGTCAGGTCATTTTACCAAGACTAAAAACTGATTTAGTAAAAATCTTTAATGCTGTTCTAAAGAATCAATTAAAAAAAGTTAAAATAAATTGGAGAAAAAATTATTGCATGACGGTGGTCTTATGCTCAAAAGGGTACCCTGGAAAAATTAAAAAAGGTATATTAATTAAGAATATTAATAAAATTAAACTTGCAGAAAATTCCTCTATTTATCATGCTGGAACTAAACAAATAGGTGACAAAATATTTTCAAACGGAGGAAGAGTTTTAAATATAACTTCGTCTGGAAAAAATTTTAAAAAAATTAGAAAAGAAATTATAAAATTAATTAAAAAGATTAACTGGGAAAATGGTTTTTATAGGAAAGATATTGGTTGGCGGGTGGTATAGATTATATGAGAATTATAAGCGGCAAATTAAAAGGAAAAAAAATCTTTTTTTTAAAAAATATAAACACAAGACCTTTAAAAGATTCAGTTAAAGAAAATATTTTTAATATAATTTTTCACTCAAATTTACTGGATATAAGAATTGAAGACTCGGATGTTTTGGATTTATATTCTGGGGTAGGTTCATTTGGTCTAGAAGCATTTTCAAGAGGGGCTAGAAATGTTACTTTTATAGATAAAAATAGGGAAGCTATTGAAACTTTAAAAAAAAATATTACTAACCTTGGAATTAGAATTAATGTTACTTTAATCGAAGATGAAATTGCGAACTTTTTGAAGAGAAGTACTTCAAAATTTGATTTGATTTTTTTAGATCCTCCATTTAAAGAAAATTCATTTTTAAATGATTTAGAAAATATTAAAAAAAGAAAAATTTATAAAAAAAAACATTTTATAATAATACATAGAGAAAGAAAAACTCAAGAAAACTTCGATGGTTTGTTGAATCCTATTTTGATAAAATATTATGGCCGATCAAAAATTATATTTGGTAAAATTTCAAATTAATATCTTTTTAGTTTCTATTTTAACTTGCTCGACAGCGGGTTGATTATAGGGGTTAATGTTATTTAATTTACCTAGTACTATGGTCTCAAAAATAAAATGTGTAAATAGTTCCCCAATTATTTTTTCTCCTTTTTTTTTTATTATAAATTCTTTAAAAGGAATTTTTTTCTTTTTCAAAATTTTTAAGAAAGCATTTTTTTGAGCTTTCTTAATACTACTTAAACTTTTATTATTTAAAAAATTAGATTGATTTAAAAAATTAATTTTTATTTTTTGTTTATAATCATGATCAGTGCTGAACACATAAAAAATTTTATCTCTTGGGCCATCTAAATAGAGCTGTAACAGGCTGTGATGATCCTTTGGAGCAGATGAAACTATTGGCAAAAATCCTTTACTGTTTTTTCCCAAACTTTCAGCCAGTAATTGTTGGCACCAATACAGAAAATCATTTAAATGGGGCGCATAATTCAATAAAACTAAAGTTTTAATCTTTCTTTCCTTAAATATTTGAGACAATTTAATTAAATTATTCTTAAAATAACTTTTATTTTTTAAATAAATATTTTTAATTAAATCTTTTTTAAAAGCTGTTGTATTTAAACCCATTAAATAAGCTGGAACTAACCCAACTTCGGAAAATACTGAGTATCTTCCGCCAACATAGCTTCTATGCTCTATATGAAAGATCTTCAATTTTTTTGAAGCTAGATAAAGCAAATTTTTTTTTCTTTCTGAAATAACTATTATATTTTTGGTTTTTTTTTTTAATATTCTCAGGAATCCTAATATAGATAGTGTTTCAATTGTGTTTCCTGATTTTGAAATTAACAAAAATAATGTTTTTCTAAAGTCATGTTTTTGTTTTAATAGATTTAACTGTTCTTCATCAATATTATCTATAAAAATAAAATTCTTTTTAATTTTTTTTCTTAAAAAGAAATAAATTGCCTTGGCTCCAAGTATTGAACCCCCCATACCTAAAACAACTATCTTTTTGAATTTTTTATATTTTTTTAAATCTTTAATACTAAAATTCAACTTAAATTGCGGGTTTAAAGTGTTAAGAACATTTTTATTTGAATTTATCTCTTTTAGAATATTTTTAAAAGTTTGGGAATATTTTTGATTAAGTTTTTTTTTAACTAAGCTCTGAATTTTTTTATTGATTGTGTTTTTGTAGTTTATTCCTTGAGTTTTAATCACTTTTTAATTTTTTTCATTATTGACTCTTCGACTGAAGAAGGTTTGTTACTCTTCCCAATTTCCTCACTTGGTATTTTTAAAATTTGATTAATTTTTTTATCTTTATTTTCTTGATTATTTTTTGTTGAGTTTGGTAAAGGTAAAGAACTGTAGTCTGGTGGTAAAATTAATGGATCTCTTTTTTTAACGAAAAATTCATCTGTATTTCTAATCTTTTCATTCCTAAGAACTTTAGCAGCATCAGAGGCTCCCCCACATGAGTATAAAAATAAAACAAGTGTTAAGTTCGTAAATATAAATTTAATCTTTTTCATTTTTAAATAATTCTACAAAAATTAATAAAAGTATTCCAATTGTTATAAATATATCTGCGATATTGAATGTAAACCAGTGAAATTTTTTGTAATGAATATCTATAAAGTCTGGAACTGCATAAAACGTTATTCTATCATACAAATTTCCAAGTGCCCCTCCAAGTATTAGTGAATAAATTACTTTTTCATAAAAATTTGATCTTAATATGATTAAAATTATAACAAAAGATATAAGTCCAATAATTATTGAGATAGAATTATAAAATACAGTGGAATTAGAACTTAAAAGACCAAAACCAATTCCAGTATTCCATATTAATTCAAAGTTAATAAAATCATTTATATAAACTGCTCCATTTTTAATCTGGTGATCTATTATTTTAATTTTCGAAATTCTATCGAAAAAAAATACTGCTCCTACTATTAATAGGCAAACTATTAAGTTTCTTAAGTTAATAGAAGAAGAAATGCCTTGATAATTGTTTTTAAAAAAGTTCATAATCACTTAATTTTTAACCTTCTCACATCTTTCACAATTTTTTTCTAGAATTTTCCAGCACCTTGGACATTTAGTCCCTTTAGTTTTTTGCACCTCAATATTTATTTTAGTATCTTTATCGCTTTTAAATTTTTCAGCTTTAGAAGTTATAAAATATTCTGCTAAATTAAGGCCCTCTAAAATTTGAAAACTTTTTGAGTCTGCTGTAATCTTTATCTCGGCTTCTAAACTTGAGCCGATTATTTTTTTGGCTCTTTTTTCTTCTATAGCAATATTAGCCTCTTGTTTTATTTTGAAAAGCTCTTTCCATTTTAAGTCTAGTTTCTGATTGTGGAATTTTTCTGGTAAATCTTTAAATGTATACTCGTGAATACTTTTATTTTTTTCTTTACTTATTAAATCGTAAATCTCCTCAGTAGTAAAAACTAAAATTGGAGCAAACCATTTTAATAAACATTCGAGTATTATATTAAGTACGAGTACACAATCTTTTCTTTTTTGTGAGTCAATGCTGTCACAATATAAAACATCTTTTCTGATATCGAAATAAAACGATGAAAGATCTAATGCACAAAAATTTAGCAACTCTTTATAAAGTCTGTGAAGATTATAATCTTTAAGACTTTGTTTAACTGATTTGTTTATAGTATATAGCTTGTGTAAGATATATTGTTCTAGTTCATTAAATTTACTTATATCTAAATTCTCAACATCCTGGCTCTCAAAATTATCTTTAATATTGCCTAGTATAAACCTAAAAGTATTTCTTATTTTTCTGTATGTCTCAGCATGTTGAGCTAATATAGTACTATCTATTCTTAGGTCTTCTGCATAATCAGAAGATGCAACCCACGATCTCAAAATATCTGCTCCGTAATTTTTAAGAATATCATCTGGAGAAATTACATTCCCAGAAGATTTTGACATTTTCAGGCCTTTGCCATCTACTACGAATCCGTGTGATAAAATGCTTCTAAAAGGTGCTTTCCCTCTAGTCCCGCAAGACTCAAGTAGAGAAGAATGAAACCATCCTCTGTGTTGATCTGAGCCCTCAAGATACATATCTGCAGGCCATTTGAGATCTTTTCTTTTTTCTAAAACAAAACTATGTGTCGAGCCACTGTCAAACCATACTTCAACTATATCATTAAGTTTTTCATAATCTTTTAAGTCGTAACTATCACCTAAAAATTTTTTTGGATCATCAGTGAACCAACAATCGGAACCTTCTTTCTCATAAATTTCTGCAATTTTATTTATAACTTTTTCATCTCTAAGTGGCTCTTTCGTCTTTTTATTAATAAAAATTGGAAGTGGAACCCCCCATACTCTTTGCCTTGAAACACACCAATCAGGTCTACCATCAATCATCGATAATAATCGATCTTTTCCTTTTTTTGGAAAAAATGTCGTTTGATTTATAGCTTTCAAAGCTTTATCTCTTAATGAATTTTTTTCCATAGAAATAAACCACTGAGGTGTGGCTCTATAGATTAATGGAGCTTTTGATCTCCAAGAATGAGGGTAACTATGATGTAGTTTATCATTTTTCAACAATTTATTTTCCTCTTTTAATTTTTCTATGACTAAAGGATCAGCTTTAAATATGTGAACTCCGGAGAAATATGGTATTTCATTTGTATATAATCCGGCGTTATTCACGGTGTAACTTGAAGAAATTTTATTTTTTAAACATAAGTTAAAATCATCAGGTCCATGACTTGGGGCACAATGTACTATACCGGTTCCTTGCTCTAAATCTACAAATCCTGCATCAAGCATCGGAATATTATGTTCAAACTTCATATTTATAAATGGATGACTGCAAATTGTATCCTTTAATTCTAAGCCTTTGAATGTTTTCAAAATTTTAAAATTTTCTATTGCACATGCCTTTACAACGGAGTCAACTAGGTTCGTTGCAACTACAATTTTTTTATCTTTAAAATTATCTAAAGCATTAATTTCTAGCAGTGAGTACTCAATAGTACTATTATATGCTAATGCTTTATTAGCTGGAATTGTCCAAGGAGTTGTGGTCCAAATGATTATATTAGCATCCTTTAGAAAGTCTTTATTAGTTTTTATTATTTTAAAAGCGACATAAATTGTATTTGAAGTATGATTCATATATTCTACTTCCGCGTCGGCTAAAGCTGTTTTTTCAACGGTAGACCATAAAACAGGCTTGAAACCTTGATATAAGCTTCCGTCCAAAAGAAATTTCCCAAGCTCTCGAACTATCTGAGCCTCTGCTTCATTGCTCATAGTAGAATAATAATTTTTAAAATCACCTACAACACCAAGTCTTTTAAATTCTTTTATATGAACATCTATCCATTTTTTTGCAAATTCTCTACATTCCTCTCTAAATTTTTTAATTGGAACCTCGTCTTTATTTTTTTTTCTTTTTTTTATACTGTTCTTCTATTTTCCATTCTATTGGTAAACCATGGCAATCCCAACCAGGCACATAAACAGAATCTTTTCCATCCATCTGATGCAAACGTATAATTATGTCTTTTAAAATTTTATTAAGAGCTGTTCCCATATGAATGTGTCCATTAGCATACGGCGGTCCATCGTGAAGAATAAATTTTTCTTTTCCCTTAGAATTTTTTCTTAACTTTTCAAAAATATTATTTTTTTCCCATTTTTCTATAATAAGAGGTTCTTTAGATGGTAAATTTGCTTTCATCGAAAAAGCAGTTTTTGGAAGCTGTAAACTATCTTTTGACATATTTCTTAGCTAGACTAATATCTAATTTAATTTGTTTTTTTAATTTTTCTAAGTTTTTAAATTTTCTTTCCGGTCTTATAAATCTTATAAAATTAATCTTAATTATTTTATTATATAAGTTTCTATTAATCCCAAATATATTTACTTCTAACAGTAAATTTTGGCCATTAAATGTTGGTCTATAGCCTATATTTGCGATACCTTTTTTTTGGTGGTTGTTGATATTAATAATTACAGCATAAACTCCAAGTTTGGGAACGATATAATCATTTAATTTTACATTACATGTCGGGAAACCAATTTTTCTACCTCGCTTTTCTCCCTTAATTACTTTTCCCTCTACGCTCCAAATTCTATTTAAAAGTTTATTAGCATCATCTATTTGACCTAAAGAAATATTCTTTCGAATTAAAGTGGATGAAATAATATTATTTGATCTTTTTAAAGGTGAAGTAACAATCGTTTTAAAGTCTAAAGTTTTTTTAAATCTATTCAGCGTTTTAATATTTCCTTTTCTATTTTTTCCAAACTTAAAATTATTACTTACAAAAATAAATTTGGAATTGATTTTTTCATGAAGAAACTTTTTTACAAACTGTTCTGCGCTGACATTTGAAAATCTTTCATTAAAATTTATGATAATCAAAAAATCTAATTTCAGTTTTTTTAGCTGTTCTCTTTTTTGTTCAAATGAATTTATTCTATGATTTTTAATATTAGGATTAAAATACATGACTGGCATTGGTTCAAATGTTACAACACCAAAAGGTAGATTATTTTTTTTTGCTTTTTTTTTAGCTTGTAAAATAACTTTTTGATGACCTAAATGAATTCCGTCAAAATTACCAATAGCTATTACAGAATTTTTATGTTTTTTTTTATATTGAAATTATAGTATGTCTTCATTTTACCATATAAGTTCGGACTGAAAAAAATTTGGTTTTACCCTATATTTATTAAAAAGATTATTTAAATCTGTATGGTGTTTAACTTCATTGCGATGAACTCCATTAAAAATAAAAATAGAGTCAATATTTAAATTGTTGGCTCCTTTAATGTCAGTTCTTAAATTGTCACCAATCGCTAATACTTTTTCATTATTTTTAAAACACATTTTATAAATTTCCTCATGGGGTTTACCATAATATATAACCTCACCTCCCATCTTCTCAAAAAGCTGCGCTATCATTCCTGCACAATATTCCTCTGTGTCACCTTTATGAACTACTAAATCAGGATTAGTACAGATCAATTTTTTAGAAATAAAATCTTTAAGTAAAAATTTATAAAAATCTAATTGATTCATATGTTCGTCAAAAAAACCTGTGCAAAGAATAAATTCACAATTTTTTAAATTTGTTTTGTTCTCCTTCACTTTTATAAAAACTGAGTCATCTTTAGAAGGGCCTAGATGATAAAATTTTCTTCCAAATAACCCTTTATTAATAGCTATCATAGCAGCTTCTCCTGAAGTAACTATATTGCCTAGGAATTTTTCATCCATCTTTAATTTTCTAAGAAAATTTCTTACATTTTCACTTGGTCTCGGTGCATTAGATAAAAAAACAATCTTTTTTTTCAATTTAGATAATTCACTTACTACTTCAATTGCTTTTTGATTTAGAGTAATTCCATCATGCATAACACCCCATAAATCGATGATGTAGGTATCATACGATTTTGCTATTACGGATAAATGGTCTAATTTTTTCAAAAATATTTCCTTCTATCTATATATATAAGTAAAATGGTTCAAAAATACAGTATTTGGCTGCCCTTTCTATAGATATTAGGTCTTGAAATTTTACTAAAACATACCATATCAAGCATACATAGAAATTATAGGAGAAAACATGAAATTTAGACCACTACACGATCGAGTACTGATTAAGGTATTAGATAGCGAAGAAAAAACTGCTGGGGGTATAATAATCCCAGATACAGCAAAAGAAAAGCCTCAGGAGGGTGAAGTAGTTGCTGTTGGACCTGGAGCAAAAAATGATGAGGGAAAAACCAGTCCAATGGACGTAAAAGTTGGAGATGTAGTAATATTTGGCAAATGGTCAGGTACAGAAATAAAGATAGACGGTAAAGAATATAGCATTATGAAAGAGTCTGACATTATGGGAATTTCAAAAAATAAAAAATAACTTTAAGGGAGAAAAAAAATGGCAAAAGTAATTAAGTTTGACACAGAAGCTAGATCAAAAATGCTAAAGGGAGTAAACACTTTAGCTAACGCAGTGAAGGTGACATTGGGTCCTAAAGGAAGAAATGTAGTAATGGATAAATCTTACGGAGCGCCTAGAACAACTAAAGATGGTGTTTCGGTAGCGAAGGAAATTGAACTAGATGATAAGTTTGAAAATATGGGTGCTCAAATGGTTAAAGAAGTAGCAAGCAAAACAAATGATAACGCTGGCGATGGAACTACTACCGCTACTATCCTTACTCAAGCAATTGTTAGTGAAGGTTTAAAATATGTAACTGCTGGGATGAACCCAATGGATATTAAACGAGGTATTGATAAGGCAGTTGAGCATGTAATAGAAAAATTAAAAAAATCATCTAAAAAAGTAAAAGCAAATGAAGAGGTCGCTCAAGTAGGAACAATTTCAGCTAATGGTGAAAAATCTATTGGCGATATGATTTCAAAAGCAATGCAAAAAGTTGGTAACGAAGGAGTTATCACTGTAGAAGAGGCAAAAGGAGTTGAAACTGAGCTTGATGTAGTTGAAGGTATGCAATTTGATAGAGGATATCTTTCTCCATATTTTGTTACTAATACTGAAAAGATGACAACAGAATTGGAAAATCCCTTGGTGCTTTTAGTTGAAAAAAAACTAACTAATCTTCAACCAATGGTACCTTTATTAGAGTCTGTGGTGCAAGCTAATAGACCTTTAATGATTATTTCTGAAGACGTTGAAGGTGAAGCTTTAGCTACTTTAGTTGTTAATAAATTAAGAGGAGGATTAAAAGTTGTAGCAGTAAAAGCTCCAGGATTCGGAGACAGAAGAAAAGCGATGCTAGAAGATATTGCTATTTTAACAGGTGGACAGGTTATATCTGAAGATATTGGTCTAAAATTAGAAAATGTCAAAATTAATGATTTAGGTTCTTGCAAAAAAGTTAAAATTGATAAAGAAAATAGTACTCTAGTAGCAGGAGAGGGCAAAAAATCTGACATTGAAGCAAGATGTAATCAAATAAGATCAGAAATTAATGAAACTACTTCTGATTATGATAAAGAAAAACTTCAAGAGAGATTAGCTAAACTGGCTGGTGGAGTTGCAGTAATTAAAGTTGGAGGAGCTACAGAGGTCGAAGTTAAAGAAAGAAAGGATAGAGTAGAAGATGCACTTAACGCTACTAGAGCAGCTGTTGAAGAAGGAGTAGTAATAGGTGGAGGTTGCGCTTTGCTTTATGCAACTGAAGATTTAGATAGTTTAAAAGTTAAAGGAGACGATCAAAAAGCTGGGGTTGAAATTGTAAAAAAAGCACTTCAGGCTCCAGTTAGGCAAATTACAGCTAACGCCGGAGTAGATGGATCAGTTATCGTAGGAAAACTTTTAGAAGGTAAAAAATCTTCTCAAGGGTATGATGCCCAAAATGAAGAATATGTTGATATGTTTTCTAAAGGAATTATTGATCCTACGAAAGTTGTTAGATCAGCTTTACAAGATGCTGCGTCTATAGCCGGACTACTGATTACTACAGAAGCAATGATCGCAGACAAACCTGAAGAAAAAGACTCTACTCCAGCAATGCCTCCTATGGGTGGTGGAATGGGTGGTATGGGCGGTATGGGTGGAATGGGAATGTAATCCCCTAATCTCAAACAAAAAATTCAAAAAGGGCAGTTTTTACTGCCCTTTTTTTTTATCTAAACGAAAATCATTAGTGATGAAGGAGTGATGAAGGAATGATGAAGGAATGATGAAGGATTTTGTGATGTTATAGTCTCATTTGCAACTATAACAATTACTTATTTTTACTCTCTCTATAATCTTTATAAATCTTATCAAATATAAGATTTTTTAATCCTGAATTTTCATCAAGTTTTTTATAGAAATCAAATCTATCTTTAAGAAGAGACAAAATTACATTATCAAATTGTTTTTTGAAATAGTCTTGTTTATTTTGTTCTGAATTTGCTCCGTTCATGTATTTTTCAATTTCTTCATTTTCAAATATCTTTTGTCTAACAGTATCAATATTTACTTTATCGTCATCAGTTAGATTTATTCCATATCTTGAGTTTATTGTTTCAATTATTTCTGAAAGTAAGTCTTTAGCGGGTGGAGTATAAGTACCAACTGCTGTTTTAATACCCTCATAGTCATGATCTGTTTTCTCTAATGGATCGATATGATCATGCAACTTTTGTATTCTTAATGACTCAAGATCAATTAAATGTTCGATATTAACTCTCTCTTTTGTTTTTGGTTTTAATTTTTTAGATAAGTATCTATAAAAAATATAATGTTTTTCTAATTCAACATCTGTAAAATTAATTATTTGAGATAAGTAACTGTATAATCTTATATAAGAGGCAACTTTCAGTCTAAACTCTTCTCTTTGCTCATCATCATCTAATGCATTCCAATTATCAACAACTTCATCTAAGACTGGATGAAGATTGCCCTCTTCCCTATCTTTATCAAAGAATATTGAACAAAACTTTTCAACTGATTCGCTAGAAAATATTTTAAATTCATTAATAGAGGATTGAATATCGTAGAGTTTATTGGGATCTGTTTCTTCTTCAAGACCAACCTCTTGATAAAATTTTTGAAATGAAAATCTAACTGACTCTGGGTCGTTGGCAAAATCTAAAACAAAAGTAGATGCCTTACCTGACATTGTTCGATTTAAACGAGATAATGTTTGAACACATTGAACATCTTTCAAAGATTTATCTATATACATAGATTGAAGCATAGGTTCATCAAATCCAGTTTGAAATTTATTTGCAACAACAAGTAATCTGTATTTTGGGTTTTTTAAACCCAAAGGTACATCTCCATCATGACCAATAGTTAAATTTAAACCTTTTTCAGTATACCTCTCAGGATCACCTTTAAATTTAACTTCGCCAGAAAAACCTACTAGGCATTTAAATTTTGAATTTCTTTCATCAAGTTGTCTGTTGATTTCTTTAAAATATTGAACGCAAAGTTTTCTTGTTTTTACAACAATCATTCCTCTGCTTTTACCTTGTATTTCCTTTGAAGATTTATTGAAAAAATGATCAAGAATTATCTTAACTTTATTCTCAATAGTTATTTGATGCGAGTCTACATAATTGAAAATTTCCTTAGTACCTTGCGCTGTATCAATCTCAATTGCGTCTTCTTTTACTTCTTTAACTTTAAAATATCTTTTGTAAGTTGAGTAATTTTGTAAAACATCAAGAGTGTATCCCTCATGAATAGATTGTCTCATTGAGTAAACATGGAAAGGTTTGAATTTATTGTCTGGTTGCTTTGTTCCAAAAATCTCTAAAGTTTTCTCTTTAGGTGTTCCTGTAAAACCAAAGAAAGAAATATGTTTTTGTTTTCCCCTTGTTTGAATTTGTTCTTCTAGAAAAGACTCTAATGTGAAATCCTCTTCTTCATCGTCTTCATTTCTAGTTAACGTTCTTTTTAATTCTTTTGATAGTTCACCGTTTTGACTGGAGTGAACTTCATCAATAATAACCGCAAATTTTTTATCACCTAATGCAACTATATCTTCTGAAATATAAGGAAACTTTTGTATTGTTGTAATTATAATATCTTTACCTTTTTCAAGAAATTCTCTTAATTCTTTTGAACCTTTTTCTGCACCAAAAACTACACCATCTACCTTCGATAAAGATTTAACAGTTCCTCTTAATTGATCATCTAAATTAGTTCTATCTGTAACAACAATTATACTGTCAAATATTCGTCTCTTGTCATCTTTTGATTTATAAAGAGAAGTTAGAAGATGAGACAACCACCCAATAGAATACGACTTACCTGAACCAGTAGTGTGTTGAATTAAATAGTTATTACCTGCACCGTCATTTTTAACTTGTGACTTAAGATCTCTAATCAACTCAAGTTGATGATAACGAGGAAAAATTTGTACATCAAATTTCTTTGTATCAACTGTTTGTTTTGCTTCATTGTAGAAATACTCTTTTTCATTTGAAACATGTGCAAAATTCTCAATTATATCTAAAAGTGAATTGGGATTTAATACTTCTTTCCATAGATAAGAAGATCTGTAATCATTTTCAACAGGTGGATTTTCTATATCTTTATTATAAGGAAAAAATCTTGTCTTTCCTCCTTTTAGATTTGTCGTCATTGAAACTTGATTGTTATCAACACAGAAATGAACAAGAACTCTTTTAAACTGTAAAAGAGGTTCTTTTGGATCACGATCAAAACGATATTGATTTTCTGAATGTTTATAGTTTTGTCCTGTTAGTTGATTTTTTAATTCCATAGTCACAATTGGAATTCCATTTAAAAATAAACCCATATCAATAGAATTTTCATTTCTTGTTGAATAATGAAATTGTCGAACAAGACTAAATTGATTTGATTTAAATAAACTTAAATGATCAGGATTTAGATCACTTTTAGGTTCAAAATAACAGAGATCTAAATGAACTGCCCGATCAGAAACTTGATTACGAAGAACGTCAATAACACCTCTTCTAGAAATTTCTGATGAAATTCGATCAAGAACTTTGCTCTCTACTTCTTCACCGTAAGCATCTTTCAATTTATCCCATTTTTCTTTTTGAGTCTTTTTGATAAAATCTAAAACTTCATCTTTAATTAAACATAAAGTACGATCATATTTTTCATAATGTATTGATTTATACTCAATTGAATTAAGATGATTCTCAATATGATTCTCAAACTTTTTTTCAGTTGGATTTAATTTATTCATATTTATTACTCTGGTACTGTAACCCTGCCAGTTATTAAATAAGAGATTAAGGATTTTCGATACTCTTTAAGTATTTCAATTTTCTTTTTTGCAAGTTTTTCATAATTCTTATTTTCTATTACTAAATTTTTAATTTCTTTTTGTTTACTCATCTCGGGGACAGGAATTTTCTCTTTTAATAAATTATCAATATTTAATGGACGATTTCTGCCTGCCGAACCTTTAGAATTTTCATTTAAATAAAAATGTCCTTCCTGAGTGGTAAAATAAGTCCATAAATATTCATTAAGAACTTTAGATTTTTCACTATTGAGAATATGGAATCTATGCGATGATATACAATTGTTATGTTCTGCCTCAACAATTAAAACTGCACCCTCCCAAGAAAATTGACCACTTAACAATAAATCTCCTTCTTTTAGATAATTAAAAGATGAGTCTCCTAATTCAGAACCATTTTGACTTTGATATTTAAAGATTCCTTTACCCCAATTGTACATTCCAATTTTAGTATAAGTTTTATTTGGTTCTCTTTTAATTGGTCTTTCTATTAATTTTACTAAATATTTAATTCTAGTTTTTTTTATATTTTGATTTAGCAAAATATCTTCAAAGATTTTTAATATTTTTTCTTTATTTAACGAAATCTTTTGCTGTGTCTTTTTTATTATAGAGTCTATATTTGAGGTTTTTTTAGATAAGAATGATGAAATTTTTTTTTGTTCAGATATAGATGGATAATAAATAAAAATATTTTTGAATTCTTCAGGAGTTAAAACCCATCTTCCATAATTATCGTGACTTGCAACGCCTTTTCCAAGGGTAAAAAAGGTTTCTCTATAATAATTTGATTGTAAGAAATAATTTAAAAATTTCTCATCAAAATTCTCTTTAGGAATCAGTGTGTAATAAGCAGGACTTATAAGTCCATTAAATGGAGAAATGTCTACCCATCCAGACAATAAATCCATAGGGTTCATACAAATTTGACCTTTTTTAATGAAAATATATTTTTCATAATCTTTTGCTATTTGTCCTTCATTAGAAGAGATATTTTTTTCTAGAATTCCAGTCTTAGTTAATGCAAGATTTTTTTCATTTTGGAATTGCAAATTAGTTTCCTCTGAAAATCTAAAAATATATTTTAATCGTGATAATTTCCAGTCTTTAGGAACTTTATTTTTCTCATAAAATGCTAGACTCATAATTCTTTATTTAAATTTTTGATATCTTTTTCAATTTCATCAAGATCGTTTTTAATGTCATTCAAAGATCGAAGTTTTTTGAATTCATAAAATTCTTTAGTAAGAGAAAATTCATATCCAACTTTATTTAATTTTTCATCATACACAAATTCTTTTAAATAAGGTTTTACCTCATTTTTGATATATTCACTAATATTGATAGAACTTGGAATTTTTTCGAAGTCCCGTAGTTTCTTATCAATTTTTGGATTATTCTTTTTATCTAAAACATTATCTCCATTTTCATCTTTAAGATATTGATCAATAGTAATTTTATTATATTTAAAATGATTATTTTCAAAAATTTTTGAATGTTTATTTTCTTCATATTTTAAATACAAATCCAAAATTTTTACACTATGGTCTTCAGTAATCTCTTTGCTTTTTTCACCTAATTTTATTTTTGAATACTCATAAAAATTCATTGCATTAATTAATTGAATTTTGTTTTTTCTCGATAAGTCCTTTTTATTATTTAAAATCCAAATATAAGTAGTTATTGCCGTGTTAAAAAATAACCTATCAGGTAACATGATGATCGCCTCAATTAGATCTTTCTCAACTAACCACTTTCGAATTTCTGCCTCGCCTCCTCCTGCATCGCCTGTGAATAAAGGTGACCCATTAAATACAATACCTATTCTGGAACCTGTAGACTCCATTTTATGAATTAGGTGTTGTAGAAATAGAAAAGACCCATCAGATATTCTAGGAGTTCCTGCAGAAAACCTTCCATTTAAATCTTTTGATTCATTTTTCACAAAGTCTTCATCTGACTTCCAACTCACACCAAATGGAGGGTTGGTAATCATATAATCAAATTTTCTATCAGCAAAACCATCCTCAGATAAAGAAGAGAAAGGACCTTTAATATTTTCGGGATTTTCATCTGACATTAAAAAATCAGATTTACATATTGCATAAGTTACATCATTTAATTCTTGCCCAAATAGTTCGATTTTTAATTTTTTATTAATATTTTTTTGGATCCATTCTTTTCCAATTGTTAACATTCCTCCAGTTCCACAACAAGGATCATACACAGAACGAATTTTACCCTCGCCTTCAAGATTTTTTTTATCACCACCAAAAACTAATGATACAAGAAGTTTAACGACATCTCTCGGTGTAAAGTGATCTCCACTTTCTTCATTGGACATCTCTGAAAATTTACGTAAGAGTTCTTCATACATAGAACCCATCATGTGATTGTCTATTTTTTTAGGATGAAGATCAAACTCTGTAAATTTATCTATAAGAAGATAAAGTTTTTTATTTTTATTCAATTTTGTTACTAATGGATCTATCTGAAAATTTTCAATAATATCTAGTACATTTTTTGAGTATCCTTGGATATAATTGTTAAAATTTTTGTAAACATTATTTGGGTCACTTTTAATTCTTAATAAGTCAAATTTTGAAACATTGAAAAAGGGTAAATTTAATTGACTTTGAATAACTTGATTAAAATCTTTAAGTTTTTTTTTGTACTTTTCATGTAATTCAAATGCTTTATCTTTTTGAGGTTCTAATACACAATCTAATCTTCTTAAAACAACAAACGGAAGAATTATTCGTCCATATTCGCTAGGTTTAAACATGCCCCTAAGAACATCATCTGCCGTAGACCATATAAGTGAAGAGAGATTTTGTTTTTCCATAATTTTATAGTAGCAAAATAATGAATTAAATTGAATTAAACTATTATTATGACAAATAAAGGTAACATTGTTTAAATTTAATTAATCACTATTCCAAGTGAATAAATCTGCATCAAAAGGTATATTTCTAAATTTAAGTAAGATTTTATATTTTTCTAGTCTTTCCTCTTTCTTAAATTTCCCCAAGTAATTGAGTATTTGGTCATAAGTTAAATCCTTTAAGTATTTCTTTTTAACATCAACATACTCTTCATAATCCATATCACATATAGAGAATTTTTTTTTGGGATTTATATGTTCAGCATAACTTATTCCGTCATTAGTTTCTTTAAGGACATCATAAAAATGAGCAATTTGATTATCTCTTTCAAAAAGAATATCTCTTCTGAAATCAAACAGTTCTAATTGTTGCATATTTTGGGGTTATTTAAAGTTTTGAAAATTAACTTTA
>PAFH01000004.1 GCA_002704145.1 Pelagibacteraceae bacterium
GCAATTATTTCAGTTTTCCGTCTTTTCTCATCTGTTCTCTTATCTTGGTTGCAGAAATTTGTTGAGTTTTTTCATCTAGAACTATTTCTTCTATTGTATAACCAACTCCTCTTCCATAACAAATGTTGGTTATATTTGGAACTAGAGTAACTTGAATTCTATTTTCATAATCTTTTAGAGCTTCAAAGATATTCTTTTTTACCGTCTCAAAATCAAATGGATTATCGTCAACTCCTTTAACATCTCTAACCATTATGTTGACTTGTCCAGTTTTTTTTAATGTTTCTTCAAAAAGCTTTTGATGCCCAGCATGCCATGGCTGCCAACGACCCAACATTTGTGCGGTGGGTTTTTTATTATCCCAAACGTAGTTTTTATCTTTAAAGTTAGTCATGCATTTTTTTAGATGAAAAAAATTAACAAATCAAATTAATTCGAATTTCGTAAACAGTTTATCCCAATACAATATTTGGAGAATCTAGACTCTTTTAGATTAATTATTTTTTCCACAATATTTTTGTCAATTTCTTTACTTTGAATTTTAACCTCTAATATTATTTGATTAATTTTTTTTGGATTATGAAAGTTTCTTTCTGGTGAAAAAAATTCTATATTTCTATCTATAGTAATTCTACCTACCCCTTGTAATTCGTAATAACTTCTGAGATATTTAACTCTAACTTTTTTTTCTACTATATTTTTAATACCAAATTTTTTAAGAATAGTGTGAAACGTCTCATATTTGAATTTGAAATTTTTTATTATAATTTTTTCTCTATGATAGTTTTTTGTCATTTTAATCTCTAAATTATCTAATTCTCCGTTGTTGTATCCTCTTAACCTTATTTTTTTTCTCGGAGTCACACCTTCTTCACTTAAATTAAAAAAATTTAAATCTTTTGTATCAAAATATATACTTTCAACTATTCTATCTGGATAAAGTTTACTTAAATTATTTCTCATTAAAAATTTTGATTTTGCCTTGTTGTTTAAAATAAACTTTACTTCATGACGTTTAAGATTATCTTTTTTTAATTCCATATCTGTTAAAATATTTATTTGATAATAAAACTTTTTTTATGGCTTGTTCTTTGTTTGAATAACCGTAATATGTAACTATATTCTCACCTTTATATTCAGTAAACCAATTTATAATTGACTTTAAATTGTATTTTTCTTTCACATTGATTAAGTCCTCAATATTATTAATATTTTCAAATTCTGCATTAAGAGGAACTGCAACTATTTTATCGTCGTATTCTCCAAAATCTAAAAATTTTAATAGTCCTATTATTTTACCTTCTACTACTTGTCCTCTGATTAATTGACCCCCGATTAAAATTACATCTAGGGGATCACCATCTCCACCTATATTCCTTGGAAGAACTGTTTTAGGAATTGTTCCATAGTTAACAGGGTAAGGATCAAATTGAATTACTCTTGGTTTACCCATAAAAAAATCTTTTTCCAATTTTCCATTAATTTTAGAAACTTCCCATTTCTCTTTTGTTCCTTTAGGAATCTCTATTACGATGTTGATTATTTCTTTGCTCACAAAAGTTTCAAAATCGTAAAGATAATTCAAATTATTATTGTCTATTTGTTCCAATTTTAATGATTTAGCGTTGACTTCTGTTAAAAAAATAATCGATAAAAAAAAGAAAATTAAAATTTTATTTTTAAATTTCATTGTTAATTGTAATAATTGAATTTTTGTCAGTATCAGTTTTTATATAAAAGTTTCTGCACTGAAAATTTTTAACAAATAATTTCGCACTGCTAAACTCTCTTTTTTTTCGGTAAGCTGCAAGACAAGTTCTTAATATATTCATATCTAGATTCTCGACTTCAACATTTGAACTATCTTTAGATGCAATACCTATATTGCTTTCTGCGATGGAGGCATTAAAAATTTTTACTTTTGATTTTTCCCCCACTGAAACTCCTTTGTCTCCGCACTTCTGAGCATATAATTTATCTATTTCATAGTTTCCTAAAGAAAAATCTAAACAATCATTAAATGCTTTATTTATTTTTAACTCTTTAATTTTTAAATCGGAAAAATCAAAATCTAGAGCATCATAAAACGAATCCTTTATTTCAATATTGTTTATATTCCCTGTAGAATTTTTTATATTAATTGAATCTTCACAAATCATATTTGAACTTTTAATTGAAACATCTTTAAATCTACTATCATAAAAATTTGCACATCCTGTTAGTAAATTTTTATCATATCTAACACTATCAAATATAATATTTTCATTACTAAATTTACGTTCGAAATCGAAATTTACATTCAAAAAATTTCCTTGTATATAAAGTTTTGACTTACTATTTTTAAATAAAAATTTTATATCTCTATTTTTAATATTTTTTTTAACAAAATAATATGTTGCATTTTTATCAAGAATATATTCACTTCTCATGTTGCTTAATTCAATTATAGGTATTTCGTTATTAAAAGTACCTAGGTTTATTGGAAACGACTTAAAATTATTTAATTTTTTAAATCTTCCACTTTCAGAAATAAGTTTACTGTAAGAAAATCTATCTATTTTGCTACAAGAAACAATTTCATTTTTATTAATACTTAAAGAACAGTTATAAAAATTATCATTAAATATAAAAGAATAAGAAATTGCTTCTTTATTACTTTTTTTGAGGTTATTTTCTTCTACTGCTTTATTTTTATTTAGATAGCTGATTATCTTATTTTTAATATTTGTATACTTTAAATCTTTATCAAGATTTATATTTTTGTTTGGGAAATAATCATTTAATTTCTTGATATTATCTTTACTTAAAGCAAAAATATCTCCTAAAACACACTCCTGCATTTTTGTTAAATCTCTTCTTGCTAAAATTTTAAAATCTTTTTTAAAACTTGTTAAAATTTCAATATTTACTTTTTTTTGACAGTCTGTTTTTCCTGGTAAAAATTGAACATTTCCGTCGTAATAAAGTGGCACAAATATTTTCTTATAAGGTATGTAAATATACTTTCGATTTATAGTAGCTAAACCGTGGTAAGCATATTTTTTGTGAATAGTGGTAAAAAAATCGTCATTAATAACTAATTTATTAAAATTTTCACTTGCTCTTAACGATATTGCTTCTGATGCAATGAAGTTTGCAATATCATTTTTTAGAAAATTATTGTTATCAATTACATAAGATGAAGAAAAGAAATTATTATATATTTCCCTTTCTTTATCATTAAGATAAAAATCAAAATCATTATTTTTTAGTATTACCGTCTCAGTAAGCTTATTTCGCTCTAAAAATTCTTTAGTCGCATCTTCTTGAAATATTGCTTTATAAATATTCCCGTTTAAATTTACCTCTACCATTCTTGTGTAAAGTGAGGGAAATCCTAAATATTCAAGCATTAATGTCCAAAAAACCTCGTTCTCACCATTTCTTGTTTCAGGCAAAAAAAGATTAAATCTTGTTACTCCGTTAAAACTGTCATCTAATAGTTTTACTTTTAGACTTGTTAATGGAGGTCTAAGATGGTCTTTCCAATCTCCTAAAATTCTTATTTCGGAGTTAATCAGTTTTTCATCTGTTAAAATTTTTGCTTTGACCCATTTCTTATATTTTTTTTTTATATTTTTTTCGCCATAAATTTCACCATCTGTGTAGGCTCTCATAGACCTTCTTAAATATTTATTATATTCAGAATTTGATAACTCAAATTGAATTGAAGATGGAATAGTTAAATTTTTTGAAAAAGCTGAATTAGAATATAAAAAAATTACTAAAAAAAATTGTGTGATTAAAAAACATTTAATTATTCTCATCAAGATCAACATTATAACTATTTATCTTGGATGACCATTCATTTAAAAATTTATCTTTATCTACTGACTTATCAAAAATCATAAATCCAGATATATCATATTTGTCACCCTCGTTTTTTACTGAGTAATTTCTAATGTTTTTATCACTGGTAATTTTCTTAAAATCATTTTCCTTCATCAGACCTTGAAAGTTTAGTGACAATTTTCCATCACTACCTGATGTATTATCTTTTATTAATGAGAAGCGTTTGATGAAATAAGGTAATATTGACAAAAGTATTATTAAAACAACTGTTATACTCAGGTCAACTTTGGCACTTATTCCAATCGTAAGCAAGCTAAAATAATGAACTAGTTCATAAGGAGTTCTTATAGGAGTTCTAAATCTTACAATAGACAATGCACCTATCATTCCGATACTTAATGCAATGTTGGAACCAATCACTGTAGTTATAACTAGGCCGATCACTGGTAAAGTTATACCAACATAAATATTATAATTATTACGTAACCACTTATAACTAAACTTGGAGTGAACGTATGTAACTGTTAACCCACCTAAAGCACAGAAACCAATTTTTATCAGTAAAAAAAAAAGGACTATATTCTCAGCAGATAATTTCTTATAGACTAAAATAAAAATTTCTAGCAGATCTTGCATTTAATAGTCTTTAAATAATCTTAAGCTGCCGCTGACTGTAATTTATGCTTTGAAGTCATTCCACTTAAAAAATTCCAAAGATACCTTGCTGTGAGCAAAGAAGCTTTTTCTGCTTTTTCTTGCTCTGCTTTTGATAGGCTGTCTAAAAGTTTTTCACACTCAGCTCTATGAATAACATCAGCAGATTTATGCGCTTCAAAAAATTCAAGACCTTCTTTGGAACTTACGCCATAATGTTTTTTTAATCCTTGGATTTTTGTTTCTGCTATTTCAGGTATTTGTCTCTCATAAGTATAGAGAGAAGCAAGCCCTTCAGCATAAGATTTTCTTGCTTGATAGAAAAAATTATCAATCATATCTTTTGTAAACCAATCTAGTTTTACATTTTCAATTTTTCCTTCATCCGCACCTAATGCTTTAGCAAAATTTTTCCATAGTTTTGGATGATCACCATCTTTATTTTCTTCATCTTGTAAATTTTCCAAAAGAATTCTTCTTTTTTCTAGATCATCACAAATTGAGTGTGTCGCGCTAATATATCTTGGGAAGGCTTTTACATGCTGATAATACTGTTCAGCGTAATCTTTAATAATCTCTCGTGTTAGTTTACCCTCATTCCAATATATTTGGTAAAATGGATGTTTAAGTAAATGAAACTTGTCTAATTTTGCACCTAATTCTTTTGAAAACATTTTATCTCCTTTGTTTATTATTAAACTCTAAATTGATTATACGATTAAAACAACAAAAACAATTATCCACAAGCTCGCAGTCTTAAAATTAAATGTTCATGTTTTGATTCACTTTTGATTCCTTGTTGGACTCAAAATACAACTAGAAGGTGTTTTATCCACAGGTAGAATGTCTTTAAGTTTTTTTAAAGGTTCTTACAAGAGGCCTCTCATCAATAGGGTAATGAATTAGAGTAGCGAACAAAGATAATGCTATAGCGATATACCAGGCGTAATCATAAGAGCCATAAAGATCATAAAAATATCCTCCAAGGTAAGCACCTAAAAAAGCACCAAACTGGTGACATAAGAAGACAATTCCAAAAAGGGTACTTAAATATTTTGTTCCAAATATTTGAGCGACGATGCCATTTGTAGGTGGCACAGTAGAAAGCCATAGAAGCCCAAAAGTGATACCAAATATTATGGAATTTAACAAAGAAGGAGGTGAAAAAATAAATATACAAATGCTTACAGCTCTAAGAGTATATAAAATGCTTAATAAATTTTTTTTTCTATACTTTGTTCCAAGATATCCGATGCCTAAAGTTCCAAATATGTTAAAGAAACCAATCAGAGCTAATATAATTGTTGCAGACCAACCATCCATTCCTCTATCTTGCATATAACCTGGTATATGAGTTCCAACTAAAGTAATTTGAAATCCACAAACAAAAAAACCTAATACCAATAAAACATAACCTTTATGCGCAAAAGCTTCTTTAATTGCAGATGAAAAAGATTGATCTCTATCCGCTTGAGACGAGTTTATTATTGTCTTTGAAGGCAATAAAAAAAGGGAAGCTACTAGTCCAAAAGCAATAAAATACATAAAATATTTTAAAGTTTGTTCCCAGCCCACAATGCCTAGGCTGTACTGCGTGAATAGTGGAGATAAAAAATAACCAACTGAAGCAGCTGCTGTAACATATCCAGTTGCCAAAGTTCTTGTTTCATTTGGGAAATGTTTCCCGACTTCAGAAACTGGGACTCCTATAGCAGTAGCTCCTAGGGCAATTCCTACTAATACTCCTAAACTAATTTGAAAATAAATACCTGTATTTGGTCCAGCATAAAGCATATAAATTCCTAAACCAAAAATTATAAAACCAATAAAAACCGCTTTACTGCCTCCAAATTTATCAGCTAAAAAACCAAAAATTGGAGCGAAAATTCCCCAAAATAACATTTGAATTCCAATAGCTAATCCAAACTCAGTTCTTGAGCAACCAATACCCTCTTCAAATGCTTTAAAAAAAAGGCCAAAGGTTTGTCTTAAGCCCATCGAAATTAAAATTATAGTACAAGCCGATATTAAAACTATAAAAGCAATTCTGTTAGGAATGAATTTAAACATTATTTAATATAACGCAAAGACCTTTTTAAATCATTGATTAAATCTTTTGGATCTTCTAGTCCTATATGAAGTCTTACAATATGATCGTCTTTATTAAATCTGAAATAAAGTCGCTTTTTAGTATACTTTGTATCACTTCTTAAGTTTTGCAATAAAACAAGGCTTTCAAAACCTCCCCAGCTATATCCAATTCCAAATAATTTAAGAGAATTGACAAACTTTATAACAGAAGATTTATTTTTACTTTTGACAACTATAGAAAAAAGACCGTTGGCACCAGTGTAGTACTTTTTCCAGAGTTTATATCTTTTTGAATTTGCTTTGTAAGGGTAGAGTATTTCTTTAATTTTTTTTTGTTTTTTAAGGAAATTTATTACTTTTTTTGTATTTTCATAGTGCTGTTTAAGCCTCACATCTAAAGTCCTTAAACCCCTTATAATTAGATAAGCCTCATCTGCTGATAATCTGTAGCCTGATAATTTATAAAAAAACATAACCTTATTAAATACCTTTTTATTAACTGCAAGTGAGCCACCCATAGCATCTGAATGTCCAGAAAAATATTTAGTTGCAGATGTAAAGGACATATCAAAACCAAGCTTTAAAGGTTTTAAGTATAGAGGAGTTCCCCAAGTATTATCTAAGAAGGTTAATATTTTTTTTCTTTTTGCGAAATTTACAATTTTAGATAGATCTTGAAATTCAAATGTACTACTGCCTGGATTTTCAACTAATATCATTTTTGTATTTTTATTTACCTTTTTTTTTAAATCCTCAAAATTATCTGGATCATAAAATATTGCCTTTATTGAAAATTGGTTAACAAGATCTTCTGAGATCTCTTTTGTTGGACCATAAACATTATCTGAAACTAAAATTTCGTCTCCAGGTCTGCAAATACTCATTATCGCTAATGCAACTCCACCAAATCCAGTTCCTGTTAAAAATACATGATAAGCTTGCTCTAATTCTTTAAGTATATTCTGTAGCTCTATAGTTGTAGTACTGCCGTACCTACCATAACTATAGTAATTAATCTTTTTATTCTCTTTTATCTTTTTTTCATGTTTGAACAGTTCTTGCATTGAATTAAAAAGTATAGTGGAAGCTCTTGTAACTGGTGGATTGGCTGATCTATTAGTATTGTCTTTTGTCGGGTGTTTTAAAAATGTGCTTATAGACTTTTTCATAAAATTTGTATAATTGGACTTTATATATTTATTTATTAATTTAAATACAAAAAGGAGGCATAAATATGGGTTACCCCAAGAAGCATAGAGGTAGAAGAAAAATTGGCTCGAAAAAAAGAAGAGCTAGAAAAAGAAATAAAAGAAAATAATTATTTCAATTTTATGAGAGAAATAGCTCAAATAAGAAAATTGAGTTTATGGATTTTTTTTGTTCCATTAATCGCAATAAATCTTTGTCTTGTAATTTCTCAAAATCCTGCATTTTTAGAAAATACTATATTCAAAGTTGATATGATAGGAAGATCTCTTTTTTCAATTCCTTACTTAGATGGAGGATTGTCGATTAGTAGAGCTTCAAGAACTTTTCCTCAATACTTAATTTTTAAACCATCAATGATTCTGACTGCTGTTTTTTTATATTATTATTGGAGCAACAATAACAAATTAGTTAATAAATTATATAATACTAATATTAATTATAAGTTCAGATTATTTGGTATTTTATCGGCAGGTTTTCTTGCAATACATTCTATTTTCCTTGGGATTAAGTTTGATGTTCAAATTTACAAACTGTTTAGAAGAGTTGTTCTACTTTTATTCATAATTTTTGAAATAATTGCGCAGGGCTATTTGGTCTTTCATTTCTACAAATTAAAATCAAAATTAAAAAAATTTATTAATAAAAAAGTTCTTTTAATGAAATTGATTTTAGTAAGTATTTTAGCTTTGGTTGCTATACTTAGTTTACCGATATTAATTACATCGGGAAATACTCAATTTAAACATGCTTTAGAATGGAATTATTTTGTTGGGGTTATTCTATTTTATTTATTCTCTAGATTTTTTTGGAAAAGAACCACATAAATTTCTAGGCTTTCGCCCAGAAATTTAGTAGTTTTGGCTCGTCGTTGTAGGCGC
>PAFH01000005.1 GCA_002704145.1 Pelagibacteraceae bacterium
AGCCGCAGAAATTAAATAATCGGGGGTTCCCATATTTTGTAATCTAGTAATTGAACTTGGAGCATCATTAGTGTGCAAAGTGCTAAAGACAAGGTGACCCGTAAGGGCTGCTTTAAGAGCAATGTCCACTGTGGCTTTATCCCTAATCTCTCCAACCAGAATAACTTCTGGGTCTTGTCTTAAAAATGATCTTAGAGCCTTTTCAAATGTATATCCAATATCATCCCTTACCTGAACTTGACCAACACCTTCTAATTCATATTCAACTGGATCTTCTGCTGTTAAAATATTCATCGAGGGTTTATTGATAGTTTTTAAAATACTATAAAGAGTAGTTGTTTTACCGCTTCCCGTTGGACCAGTAACCAAAACCATACCTTGAGGAGAATTTATGGCTTCTGTTAAGAGTTTTAAATCCTCATCAGCAAAACCAAGTTTATCTAGTGACTTATCTCCCGCTTCTTTATTTAAAAGCCTCATTACAATTCGTTCATTATTTTTGGTAGGCATGATGGATATCCTGAGATCCATTTCTTTGTCACCATATTTAAAAGTTGCTCCTCCATCTTGTGGTACTCTTCGTTCAGCAATATCTAGTTTACTTAATATTTTTATTCTTGTTACTACTGAATTATAATTGAGAGGGTCTTTGGTTAAGAAATCTGTAAATTCATCCATGACTCTTAGAACCCCATCAACTCTAAATCTTACATGCGCAGTATCTTTAAAGGGTTCTATGTGAATATCGCTTGACTCTAGTTTAATAGCCTCGTTCAAAATCTTGTCTACAAATACAATCACATCGGACTCGACTTCAAGAGGCACCGCACTTTCTTTTTTCTTTACTGGCTGAATCTTTTCAGTTTTTTGAATATTGGCTTTATCTCCTTTATCAAGCCTTACAAGAAATTGACCAATTTCTTTTAATGAAGCTGCATGAAGCTCTGGTTCAAGTTTGGTTAAACTTTGAATATTCTTTAATAGACCTAATTTAGATGCATCAGGTATCGCAACTTTAATTGTTCCCCCTTCAATGGCAAAAGGTATAATAGTATTATCTTTTAAGTATCTTAACTCAGAATATTTCTTGACTTCTTTTGAAATTTTAATCTGATCAAGATTTACTAATGGTATAGAAAAACTCTCTGATAATAATTTTGCAATCTTATTGTCATTAGTGATATTTAATTCAAAAGCTGTTTCAAGTTGTGATTTACCTGACTCTTTGCTCAGTGTTTCTATTTGCTTAACTTGATCTTGATCAAGAACATTGTTGTCTCTTAGCATTGTAATTATGCTTTGTTCACTTGTGTTATCTAATCTTATCATGACTATCTAATAACTCTTGGTGCCAAGAATATAAGTAATTCTGTAAGTTCGTCTTTTTTCTGTCTGCTTTTAAATAAATTTCCTACCACAGGTACGCTGCCTAAACCTGGTGTTTGACCTTTAAGATTGCTAGTGTCTTGTTTCTTAATACCACCTATTACTACTATGTCTCCATCACTAACCAGTAACTTTGTTTTTATCTCATTCTTTTTAATTCCAGGTTCGTCAGAGCCTTCGACTGGTGTAGGCGAGTCATTATTTACTAAAATATCTAATAATACATTTCCATCTCCTATAACACTGGGTGTAGCTGTTAGAGATAAAGCTGCATCTTTAAATTCTGTTGTAGTAGTTCCATCAGAAGTTACCTGATAAGCAACTTGAGTTCCTTGGGTAATCTTTGCCTCCTGATTATTTAATGTAAATACACTTGGGTTGGATAAAATATTTGTTTTACCCTGTGATTGTAATGCTTCGATCTCAAGTTTTAGTGCACCAGTCCCCAAAGTTTTAATTATTCCTATTCCACTGGTAGCACCTGTTATTGAGTTATTCGTTACAGTTCCGGCTGCTGCACCTAATGCAATACCAGCTCCAGTGGTTGCAGCACCACCAATTGTACCAGAAATTATTTCAGATCCTTTTTCTCCAGAAGTACCTCTTTTTGTAATAGCTCCTATTCGCGTTCCTAAATCTCTTTGAAATGTAGAAGTAGCCTCTACTATAAACGCTTCAATTAAAACCTGGTCTGTTTTTACATCAATTTCTTTTAAGACTGCATCAATAACATCTAAATCTGGTTTTCGCCCTCTAACAATTATTGACCTTGTCATGCTTTCTTCAGTGATAGATAAATTACTTAAAGTACTTGTTCCATCGGCTCCTTGAGATGCAAACAAATTTTCAATAGTTTTTTTAGCTTCGGTTGGACTGATATAATATAATCTAAAAATATCTGCTAATATTGGTTCAACTGTATCTTCTAATTGAATTTTCTTTTTTAAAACTTCTGCTCTGGCTGATTTTAAAGTTTCTTGAGCTGTAAGTTTTTCAGGAGTATGCACTCTAATAATTCCTCTTCGTACATCTACATCTGCTCCCAAAGTCTTCATATCTAATAAAGTCTGAAAGGCTGAGTCCCAAGCAACATTTTGAAGTTTTGCTGTAACTGTTCCACTTACCTCTTCACCAACAATAATATTTACATCGCCTATTTCGGCTAGTGCATCCATGGCGTCTCTAAAATCAACACCTATGAAATTAAAGCTAACTAATTGTTTTAAGTTAGTATATTCTTCATCTATTGTGACATAATTTCTTACTTGTTCAGTAGTTATTGTTTTTCTTTTATTTGCTGTTGGATCAAATTCAGTATCATATGGTTTAGGTCCGTATTTGACTTTGTCTTGCATTGATTTGCTACCATCAACAACAACTTTTGATGGGTCAATTAAAGGCCCGTCGCCATGAACAGATTTTTTTTTTGTAGCAGCGCAATTAGTTAAGATAACTAATACTGAAAGAAGATACACAAATTTCAAAATTAATGATCTCATCCCTCTGCCTTTACAATATTATTTTTCATATCAATTGAGTATTCTTGTTCTTCTAGTTTAATGTAAACGTGGTCTATAAAAATATCTAATAGCATCAAATTAGTTTGAATAATTGAGTCTTCCTCATATTTAACTGTTGTTCCATCGGGAAAACTAAATATTGCATATCTTTTACTTTCTCCAAAAATTATTCCTGATAATTTTAAGTTATTCAAAGATATAGATTTTCCTGAACCACCTGCAGATCCTATTGAGCCACTCCCAGAAGCTCCAGCCCCACTTAAAAAAGGATTTACTGCTGGAAGCTCTTCATCTAAAACATCTTTTTTTTCATCTGCAAAAATTGAATTAATGCTTAGAAGACCAAAAATTAACACCATTAAAATTTTATTTTTTATATTCATCTGGTAATCCTACTATAGAAATTGTTCCAACAGAATTAATTCCTGCATCCTTAACTACTGATATTTTTTCTCTATCAAAATTAATCACTTTATTCGATTGTGCTAAGGCTCTTCTAAACTTTAAATAGCCCAAATAATTTCCAGTTATCTCATAAGATACTGGTATTCTAAAATAAGCTACATTTTGGTTTTGATTATTTCCTGTATTTTGATCATTGTTGCTACTCTGTCCCTGATTTGAAGCAGCAGCTCCAGAAATTGGAATCGCATCTTCTTTGTTTAAATTAATAATGTTTAAATTATTTTTTAAGGCAAAATTACTTATATTTTGATAGAGTCCTTCAACTTCCTTTTGACTGTGAAAAAGTTTACTTTTTTTATCATATTCGGGTTGAATTTCTTTAATTCTATTATTCAACTTTAAAATATTATCGCCAAGGACAGTTATTTGTTTTTCATTTTCTAACATAATGTTGATTCTTTCTTTTTGAAACTGAACTTTTGGGTTTACAAATGCATAATAAATTATAAGAAACAATAAAATCGAACCAAAATACACTACAAACTTAGTCAAAAACTTTTTGTCTTTCAAATATTCACTTTCTTTAAATTTTTGAACTAGCTCTTTTATATCGATATTTTTTAAATCTATATTTTTTAAATCATCTAAATTCATATTTTTAATTTACAAAGAATTGAAAATCCTTTTTTATTGTTTGCAGATTGTAGATCTCCCTCCCCCTTTGGAACGTTCATTGCTTGAAGAGATGCTTGCTCCACTAAATCTTTTTTATTTAAATTGGAGATAAAATTGATGATGTCTTGATCTGAAAAAGCTAAGCCTGAAATTATTACTTCCGATTTTCCGTTAAAGTTTAGTGTGGTAAATTGAACTCGTTGAGGCACACTTCTGGTAATTTGAGCCAGAGCTCGATATGAAACAATTTGATTAGAATTTACCAGTGTACCTAATTTTAAGGCCTTCTGCATATCATTAACTTGTTTAGTTAATTTTATATTTTGCGAGTTAATTTTATTAAATTCAGCTTCAATTTGATCAAAGTTTTCAAGCTTTCCTTTGTTCATATTAATTTGGATAATAGAAAAGCCCATTAAAAATAAATATAAAGCTGCAATACCACCTACGAAGCCTTTCAAAGCAAAACCTGATAGAAACTTCATCTTACTCTGTCTTTTTAAAGCTTCTCTATTAGGAAGTAAGTTTATATTTTTTACTGCTGTAACAAATTTGTAATAACCAAAAACATCTAATTTTCTATAGGCTAAACCTAGGACCGATGTATAAATTGATGTGTTCCTTAAATTTGTTTTTTCTTTATTGTATTCTGGAATACTAACTTCATTCAGAGGATCAAAAACTTGTAATCCTGTAGTAAGTAAATTTTTTTTAAACGCTGGAATTAATTCTTCAATATTATTCAGATTGCTTATAACTTTAATATTATTAATTTTTGTTCCATATTTTCCCTCATAATCTCCGAGGGCTTGTTTTAATTGCAAACTATATCTTCGTATAACATTTGTTGCATCATTCTCATCGTTTTGAATACTATTGGAATAATTAACAAGCGCTTCTTTTTCATTAGTTCTTAGAAAAATATCAGTAATAATTGGAATATTTTCATGAACTATTACCAGATAATTATCTTCAGTCCCAATTTCTAAAAGAGCATTATTGATTTTATTTTCTATCTTGAATGCATTGTCGAAAGCATTTTTCAATGTAAAGCATTTAACGTCCATTATAACAGGGTTAAGTCCAGCTTTTTTAACAATCGAAGAGTAAGAATTAACGTCGCTTAACTTAGAAGCCACAAACAATATCTCCATTGTATTACTTTTTGGATTTCTACTTATAATTTGATGGAAAACAGAGTATTCGTTTAAATCATCTGTTAATTGTACTAAATTTTCCCATAAAGAATCTGTTTCAATAGCTTTTTGCAGTTCTTCATCCGTCATTAGTGGGCTAGTAACCACTCTAATAATAGCGCTAGTCACTGGAATTGAAATTGCAACGTTAGAGGTCGTAATTTTGGCGTTAGCCATGGTTAATTTTAATTCTTCGGCTACATAATCTTTAGAAGCTATAATTCCATCAGTTGTTTTTGCTTTATCTAAAAGTCGTAAAGATATTTTCTCAAGTATCCAGTTGTTATCTTTCGATTTACTTAATTGTGCTACTTTAATAGAATTTTCACTTATATCTATACCGGCTATTTCCTCAGTAGCTACGTTGACTTTACTTATTCTTTCACCGAATATTTTTTTTATGTTTGAAAAGCTATCTTTTTTCTTCTTATTTTCACTGGATTTTTTGGAAAAAATTTTTTTAAAGAAAGATAGATCAAAGTTTAATTTTTTCTTTTCTTCTGATTTAGGCGCAGTTCTTTGACTTAATAAATTATCATTTTTTTTCTCAATTTCTTGTGCTTTTGTTACTTCAGGCTCTCCTTGAGCTTGAGTAGTTGTTTGAGTGGATACATTATTGACATCCGAACTTGGGGTATCATTTTGTTTTTTTTCTTCGCTTTCAGGAATTGATCCTGAAATTAAGTCGTCATACCATTTTTCAAGTATTAACTTGGCCTCTTCTAAGTTTGTAGTTCCTGAAGAAATGACTTTTTGACGGCCGTTATGGAAGGTTCTGCCGACCCAATTTTCAGATTTCAATCTTCCCTTGTATTTATCCTGCCTCACATAGATATGAAGCCTGCCATTCTTACTTGAGATAATTTCACTCATAGCAAATCCAGTTGTTCGAAACTTGTGTTACAGTACAGTTCTAACACAATTTAGTCAATAATAATTGTGTTACACACGATTGTACGACATTTGTTAGAAAAATGTTCCTATATTTTTTGTGTTAGAAATATTTTTGAGTATTATATTTGTGTTAGAAATTTGAAATTTTGTGTTAGAATTTCTCAAATCAGACATAAATCCTATTATTATTCAAATTATTCATGTTTTTAAACAATATTTTAAAATTTAAATATTTGCTTGAAATATTACTCTAACACAAAATAATTTTGACAAATTAACTTTAAAACTGTTATTCTAACACAAAGACGTTATAAAAAATGAAAGTATAACAAGGATTATTTAATAATGCTCGAAAAAGTTGTAGAATTAGTAAAAAAACATCCAAAAATATCAGATTTCCATTTGCGGAGTGAATGTGCCTTCTCTTATAGGTTATTAGGTGAAATTCAAAGTATTGCTGAAAATATTGTGAAAAAAGAGCAAATTGAGCAAATTCTCAATAAATACTGCTCTAAAGATGACGTAGATCGTTTTAATACTAAAAATGAACTTGATAGCGGATTTACTGTCGAAAAAATAAGATTTAGAGCTAATTTTTATAAAACACTTACTGGTCCAGCATTAGTTTTAAGAAAGATTGAAACAACAATTTCATCAATGGAAAATCTTAATTTGCCACCAGCAATGTTTAGCATTGTTGACATGCACAAAGGCCTTGTCTTAGTGACTGGACCAACTGGATCCGGAAAATCTACTACATTAGCAGCAATCATAAACCAAATTAATGAAACTCGTAAAGCGAACATTATAACTATCGAAGATCCAGTAGAGTTCATTCATAAAGACAAAAAGAGTATCGTCTCTCAAAGAGAAGTTGGAAAGCAAACTGAGAGTTTTACAACTGCTTTAAAAAGCGCCTTGAGAGAAGATCCTGATGTAATTTTAGTTGGTGAATTAAGGGATATAGAAACTATTGGTATGGCTCTAACAGCAGCTGAAACTGGTCATTTAGTTTTCGGAACTTTACACACTAGCGGTGCCCCTAATACCATAAATAGAATTATAGATGTTTTCCCTCATGAACAACAGACCCAGATACAGGCACAATTAGCAGAGTCTCTTCAAATGGTCGTAACGCAAAAATTATTTAAGACAGTGGATGGTAAATCTAGAATTGGAGCTTTTGAGGTTATGTTTTGTAACCCTCCAATAAAAAATTTGATCCGAGAGAAAAAAATTCATCAAATTCCAAGCATTATGCAAACGGGCCAAAGAGATGGCATGATTACAATGGAAAAATCGATTGAAAACCTTGTAAATTCAGGCAAAATAAGCCCTAGTGATGCAAAAGAATAAAGCTTTTTCTCTAATTGAACTACTAGTTATTATCGCCGTGATTGGTGTGGTTGCATTTTTCTCGCTTCCAGCAATAAATGATTGGATAAAAGATCGAGAAGTAAAAAAAGAGACTAATTCTCTTATTGCTTATCTTAAAGATATTAAATCAGAGGTAGATAGTGGTAAATTTGCAATGGCTTGGGTTCACATCACGCCTAATCCACAAACTTGGGTGATGTCCCAAGGCGAATGGGCTCAGCAAATGAAAGTGCCTGCACCGGCTAGAACTGCACAAAACAGATTATCATCTTACAATAATAAAAGTATTCTTAATCATCATAAAATGTGTCCTGGAAGTGCTCCTGGATACAATAATGAAGGAACTCAAAAATATACTCAATACAGCACACCTTATAAATGGGATGGTAAAGTTAATTGGTCTCCAAATACAAATGTTTGTATTTCAAAAAACGCTCTTATCCTACCAACTAGTGGAGAACCTATAAGAGGAATTCCCGGAAGGTCGTGGATCATGATTTGTTCCAAAAGTAACACAACAACTAGTGGAAACAAAAGATGTCATTATAATATGTCAACCAAAACTGATTATAGATATGTTATAAAAGTAAATCCAAGTTTAACATTTGATTTATACAAATATAATTCTAATTCAGACAAATGGATAAAAAAATGAAAGATAAAGGCCTGAGTTTAATTGAAGCTCTGGTTTGTATAGTAATCGTTGGTATAGGTTTTATAGGCGTAAACCAAATGATAAGTTACGCGACAAGCTCAATGGATAGGGCTTTAGAAAGTAATAAAATCAATTTTTTATCTGAAACAGCAGTGGAAGATATTATGGGAGA
>PAFH01000006.1 GCA_002704145.1 Pelagibacteraceae bacterium
TAATATGCTAGTGGGTACCCAAGAAAAGACATCGTGTTTAGTTCTGAACCAAACATGAATATGACTAATGAGAAAAAAGCCCAAAGAACCAACGTTACTATCATATGGTTCTTGGTCTTATTCCAATATGCGTCTTTATTTGACATATTTCCCCCTGTTATTATTAACTTTAACTTTAACTTTTTACGTAAAAAGTACTGTTATTGATGAAGAGCATACTGATTATGAGTTGAATTAAAAGCGAAAAAACCTCTCACAAAACACTAATGAAGTGCTACAAATGAGAGAAATAAAGGATTTTTATATACAACGTGAAATTGAATCTAAAAAATATCATAGATATTCTTAAATCTAGCAGAGAATATCTATTTCCTTACAAAAAAATTGTCAGCAAATTTAGCACAATTGACTCTGAGAAAGACCTGAAGAATTTTATTCAAGAGAGATCGGCTCACGTAACTCAAACAACATTATACGGATATTTAAAAACTCGTATGGGACATAAGTTCACTTTAATGGTTGATGATGAAGAATTTTCCAAATCAATTAATATCGCTAAATGGAATATTTATATGGTTGCCTTAGCTGACTGCACGTTTTTTTGTTTTTCATATTTAATTTCTGTAAAACAATTAAAGAAAAATAATTTTAAAGAAATATTTTTTGATATTATTGAAAATGAGAAGAAAAATGGATTAAGTGAAGAAATTTATAATAAGGCAAAGGTAGAATTTTTAAAAAGAGCAGAGTTTGTAAATTTCAAGAAATATTATTTGGAGGATCCTTTTAAAGAAAGTGGATTAGCTCTTTTTAGTTGGTCACCAGTTGCAGATGAGCTTAAAAATTTAGATAAAAAAATAGTTTTGAATTCTATAAAATTAAAATGGAATTTAAAAGTGGAAGAATTTAAAAAATTAACCGACAATTTAAAATTTGATTAACCTTTATTTTGTCTATTTTGAACTAAGGATTCCACTACGCTTGGGTCTGCTAAAGTAGTTGTATCTCCTAAATTGTTAGGATCGTTGGCTGCTATTTTTCTTAAAATTCTTCGCATTATTTTACCAGATCTTGTTTTGGGCAGGCCCGGAGCAAATTGTATAACATCTGGAGTTGCGATGGGTCCTATTTGTTTTCTAACCCAAAGTTTCAGATCTCTTTCTAAGTCCCCCGTTTCTTGTTCTCCTGCATTTAGAGTTACGTAGCAATACAAACCATTCCCTTTGATGCTATGAGGGAAACCAACAACCGCTGCTTCGGCAACTTTAGGATGAGCAACAAAAGCACTTTCTATCTCTGCTGTACCTAAATTGTGACCTGATACAATTATTACATCATCCACTCTACCTGTTATCCAATAGTAACCATCTTTATCTCGTCTACATCCATCTCCAGTGAAATATTTTCCATCAAATTGAGAGAAATAAGTATCTATAAACCTTTGATGGTTTCCATATACTGTTCTCATTTGACCTGGCCAAGATGAAGCCATACATAATCTTCCTTTGCCCTCTCCTTTTATTACTTTTCCATCCTTGTCAATCAAAAGAGGTTTTATTCCATAAAAAGGTTTAGTAGCCGAGCCAGGTTTTAAGTCTATTGCACCTGGTTGAGGTGAAATTAATATTCCTCCAGTTTCAGTTTGCCACCAAGTATCAACTATAGGACATCTTGAGTCCCCAACAGTCTTATAATACCACATCCATGCTTCTGGATTGATAGGCTCTCCAACAGTTCCAAGTAATTTTAAAGATTTTCTACTAGTTTTTTTAACGGGTTTGTCGCCTTCTCTCATTAAGGCTCTGATTGCAGTTGGTGCAGTATAAAAGATATTTACTTTATATTTATCTACTATTTGCCACCATCTTGAACTATCTGGATAATTAGGAATTCCTTCGAACATTATAGTGGTTGCTCCGTTCGCTAAAGGTCCATAAATAATATAACTATGTCCAGTTACCCAACCAATATCTGCAGTACACCAATATATGTCGTTACTTTTATAATCAAAAATATACTGATGTGTCATAGAGGCATAAACCATGTACCCCCCCGTTGTATGAAGAACTCCTTTAGGTTTTCCAGTTGATCCAGAAGTATAGAGAATAAAAAGAGGATCTTCAGCGTTCATTTCTTCCGCCTCACATTTGTTAGGCACAGAAGAAATCATTTCTTTATATGATATGTCCCTTTCGTTGTCCCAATCAACTTGATTACCTGTTCTCTGAACTACCACACATTTTTTTACCTCAGGACATTGCGTAAGTGCTTCATCAGCTATTTTTTTTAATGGGATTATTTTTCCTCCCCTAACTCCTTCGTCAGCTGTAATTAAAAAATTAGACTCACAATCATTTATTCTGGTAGCAATCGAGTCAGGTGAAAAACCTCCAAAAATAATTGAGTGAACAGCGCCTATTCTTGCACAAGCTAGCATCACATAAGCTAGCTCTGGTATCATCGTAAGATAAATTGTTACTCTGTCTCCTTTTTGAATACCAATACTTTTTAAACCATTCGCAGCTTTACAGACATTTTGATGAAGTTCTTTATAAGAAATTTTTTTTGTATCAGCAGGATCATCGCCTACCCATATTATTGCAGTCTTGCCTGGATTTTTTTTAAGATGTCTATCTATACAATTCGCTGAAGCGTTTAAAGTCCCATCATAATACCATTTAATTTTAACTTCTTCTTTACTATATTTTACATCTTTAATTTTAGTATATTTTTTGATCCAAGTTATTCTTTTTCCTTCTTTGGCCCAGAATTTCTCGTTTTCTTTGATAGATAATCTATATTTTTTTTTGTATTTAGAATTATTAGCATATGCATGTTTCGCCCAGCTATCAGAAACTTTTATTAAAGTATTGCCCTCACCATCTTTTGATTGGGTAGGGGCTTTAAAGATTTGTCTTTTCTCTCTTTTTTTTATTTTTTTATTTTTCCTTTTAGACTTTTTTACCTTTCTAGTCTTTTTTCTAGATTTTTTTACTCTTCTAGTCTTCTTTCTAGACTTTTTTAATTTCCTTTTTTTTTTAATTTTTTTACTTTTTGGCACTTCCCCTCCCTTACTAAATTTTCTTAATCTTACCCATCTTATATATAATTTTCCAGCTTTTGTAATCTATAGGCATCACTGAAAGTCTACTTTGTTTAATCAGGGGCAAATGTGAAATATCCTTGGTTTTTTTAATTTTTTCAAGCGAAACGGGTGAATTAAATTCTTCCACAAACCTAACCTGAACTGCAACAAAAACTTTTTTTTTATCAGTTTTATCTATAAAAGCACTTTTAATAACTTTAACTATCCCTACAATTTCTTTGCCAATATTTGAATGGTAAAAAAAGCATAAATCTCCTATTTTCATTTTTTTTAAATTATTTCTAGCCTGGTAATTTCTAACACCGTCCCACGCAACCCCTTTTGAACCTCTTTTTTTTTGATTATATATTGACCAAACGTCTGGCTCAGACTTTAATAACCAATAACTCATTAAAGTTTTAATCCTGGACCCTTCATGTACGGAGCATTTTCATCAAGCGGCCATCTTGATCTTGCAGAAATATCTAAATTACTAGTCAACTTTTTTTTAAATCTCTTGATGCCTGCCCAAGCAATCATCGCTGCATTATCTCCACAAAATTTTAGGTTAGGATAAATTGTTTCAAAATTTAATTTTTTTCCTAGACTAGATAAATTTTCTCTAATCGAAACATTTGCAGCTACACCACCAGCCACAACAAGCTGTACTTTTTTAGTTTTTGTTTTCTTTTTAAAATCTTTTATTGCGATTTCAGTTTTTTTATAAAGAATTTTATTTATAGTATTTTGAAAAGATGCAGCAAGATTATATCTGAGTTGTTCCTCTCCGTTAATTTTTTTAGACTCTCTCAATACTGCAGTTTTTAAACCAGCAAAAGATAGGTTGCACCCAGCCTTATTAATTATTGGTTCAGGTAATTTAAAATAGTTTTTATCACCTAATTTTGAAAATTTTTCTACATTTATTCCACCTGGATACCCAAGATCCAACATCTTAGCAGTTTTATCAAATGCTTCTCCAAGAGCATCATCAATAGTTGTACCGAGTTGCTCGTAACTATTTACATCTCTGACTATAAGAAATTGTGTATGACCTCCTGAAATTAAAAGCAGCAAATAAGGAAATTCAGTTTTGTTTTCTAATCCAGGACTAAGCGCATGCCCCTCTAAATGGTTAACGCCAACAAAAGGCTTGTTAGAGAAAGCAGCTATAGATTTTCCAATATTCAATCCTACAGTTAAACAAACAATCAAACCTGGGCCAGCAGTTGCAGCAACGCCATCTATTTTATCCAAAGTGACATTACTGTCTTTTAAAGATTTATTAATAATGTAATCTATATTTTCTAAGTGCGCGCGTGCAGCTAACTCTGGCACAATACCCCCAAATTCTTTATGTTCATCTATTTGACTTGAAACCACATTTGACAATATGTCTGCAGTCCCATTTTCATTTTCTCTAATGACTGCAGCAGCTGTTTCGTCACAGCTAGTTTCAATTCCTAAAAAAGTAATTTTTTCTTTCATAATAAATCCCTAATTTTTTAAAATAGTATAAAATAGATCTATCAAATATATATACTAATAATGAAAAAAATTATAATTGGAGCCAGGGGCAGCAAATTATCTCTAGCTTATGCATCTAAGGTTAAAGATCTTATTCTAGAAAGCTCAAAAGGTATAGATATTCATATTAAAACTATTAAAACTTCCGGGGACATTCATAAAGATACTAAGGTGTCGGAGATAGGGGGAAAAAACTTATTTTGCAAAGAGATAGAGGAAAACTTAATAAAAAATAATATTGATATCGCTGTACATTCTTTAAAAGACATGGAGTCTTTTGAGCACAAGGAATTGATTATTGGAGCTTTTATAAAGAGAAATGATCCTCGTGATACTCTTGTAAGTAATAAAATTAAAAATTTGAAAGAATTAAGTGAGGACATGATAATAGGTTCAAGCTCTAGAAGGAGAGAGCTTCAACTAAAAAAATTGAAAAAAAATGTTTCTGTGATCAACATAAGAGGAAATATCGACACAAGAATTAAAAAAGTTGAGGAAAATAAGTTTGATGCGATTATTTTAGCAGCAGCAGGATTAAAAAGTTTAAACCTAGAAAATAAAATTAGCTTAACTTTTAAAACTAATGAAATGTTACCTGCTGTAGGCCAAGGGATAATCGCTGTTCAGTGTAGAAATCGTGATAAATTAATTTTAGATATTATAAAAAAGATTAATGACAAGGAAACTAGTCTATGTGCTAAAGCAGAGAGAAAAATGCTAGAAACAATAGGAGGGGATTGTGAAACTGCTGTTGGTGGATTAGCTGAAATTGATAATAATAATTTAAAACTTAACGCTCAATTATTTTCAGATATTGGAGAAGATGATTTTAATTATGAACTTACCGGCAAAGATACTGATGCCGCTAGTATCGGTAAAGCTGTAGGAGAAAAATTATTGAGCTTAGCAGGAGAAAAATTCAAAAAGAAATGAATATTTTAATTACACGACCGCTTATTGATGCCGAAGATTTGATGGGAAAACTTTTTTCTTTAGGTCACAAAATAATTCACATTCCAACTTTAAAGATCTGTCCAGTTAGAATTGAACCTATAGACGCAAAAAGATATAATGCATTTATCTTTACTAGCGCAAATGCTATTCGAAACTTGAAAGTGGTAAAACAAGATAAAAATAAGCTATGTTTTTGTGTAGGAGCTATTACTGAAAAGATAGCAAGAATGTCAGGTTATAATAATACCGTTTCAGCAGGTGGCACAGTAAACGCATTAAAAAATTTAATCATTAGCTCAAACCAAATAAATGAAAAATCTAATATAGCTTATTTTTGTGGAGATAATGTTTCTTATGAATTGGATTTAGAGCTGAAAAAGGAAGGGTTAAAAATCGTCAAAATTATTAATTATAAATCTAAAAAAATTACTGATTTAAATGATCAAAACAAAAAGATAATTGTAAATCATTCTCCTGACATAATATTAGTCTATTCATTAAGAAGTGGAGAGAGTTTTATAGAAATAACAAGAAATCATTCTCTTTATCCATTAATGACAGAATCGAAAGTTATGTGTATAAGCGACAAAGTAGCAAAAATATTTAAATCTGATGGGTGGAAAAAAGTAGAAGTTTTTAATCCAGGAGAAGAGCTATTAAAAATATAGGAAAAAAAAATGAATGTATTAGACAATTTTAAAGATCTATTTGTAGAAATTTGGCAACAAGGTATTTCTGGTGTTAACTTTACGCAAATAGGATTGGCAATTACTATTTTCTTATTTTTTTTATTGTTACGAGGGCTAATTGCAAAATTTATTCTTCAAAGATTAAAAAATTATGTTGCCAAAACCTCAAATAAATTTGACGATGCACTGGTAGAGGCGTCAGCCGGTCCAGTAAAATTTTTACCAATAGTGCTTGGTATATTTATGGCAACTTCCTATATGGATTTTGATGGAAAAATGTCCATCTTCGTAGACAATATAAATCGTTCTTTAATTACTATTTTAATATTTTGGCTAATTCATCAAATTGTAGAACCGATAACTTTTTTGATTAAAAGGGTAGAGGAATTATTATCTAAAGATTTACTTAATTGGGTTGTTAAAGCAAACAAAATTTTAATTATTTTTTTTGGTTTTGCTGCAACGCTTGATATTTGGGGTATCAAAATTGCCCCTATAATTGCTGGACTTGGATTATTTGGAGTTGCTGTAGCTCTAGGAGCTCAAGATTTATTTAAGAATTTAATTTCTGGTATTTTGGTATTGGTAGAAAAAAGATTTAAAATTGGAGATTGGATATTTGTGGAAGGTGTTACCGAGGGTATCGTTGAGAGAATAGGCTTTAGATCCACAGTAATAAGAAAGTTTGACAAGTCTATTGCGACCATACCCAATTCTTCTTTTGCAGAAAACGCTGTAGTTAATATTACAGAAACAACTAATTGGAGAATCAGCTGGATTATTACTTTGCAGTATAGTTCCACTATCGAACAATTAAAAAATATAAGAGATCAGATTGAAAAATTTATATCTACAGATAAAGATTTTAAAATCGGTGAAAATACAGAACACGCTGTCCGAATAGATAAGTTTTCTGATAGCTCAATAGATATGTACATAAGATGTTTTACAGTTACAAACGAGTGGAGTGAATGGCTAAAAGTGAAAGAAAGATTAGCTGTTAAAATTAAAGAAATTGTTGAAAGCAATGGTGCTTCGTTCGCTTTTCCAAGCACATCTGTCTATGTGGAGAAGAAATAATGAAATCAGTTTTTATACTTTTTGATAACATTGTTAACCTTTACATCTGGATATTGATAATAAATGTAATAATGACCTGGTTAGTTGCATTTAATATTTTAAACACAAGTAATCGATTTGTTTATTCAGTTTTGGACGTTTCTCATAAATTAACAGATCCTCCTCTAAACTTTATTAGAAGATATCTACCTAATTTAGGTTCAATCGATATTTCCCCAATTATACTTATCTTAGGACTAATTTTTTTAAGAAATTTAGTTTTTGAAATGTTTGCACCTTCGTTATTTTAATTATGATTATTGATGGAAAAAAAGAAGCAGCGATTTTAAGAGAAGAAGTCAAAAAAGAAATTGCATTAATAAAAGAAAAAACAAATAAAGTTCCTGGATTGTCTGTAATTTTAATAGGAGATTTTGCTCCAAGTCAAATATATGTTCGAAATAAAGAAAAAATTTCTAAAGAAGTTGGCATAAATTCAGAAGTTATAAGATATCCAAAAAATGTAGCTGAGACTGAGGTCTTAAAAAAAATAAAAGAATTAAACGTTAATGAAAAAGTTTCAGGTATTCTAGTGCAACTACCACTTCCAGATCAAATTAACAAAGAGAAAATTATAAATTCTATTGATCCATTAAAAGATGTTGATGGGTTTAATCCTATTAATGTAGGCAAGCTAGCCTCCGGTTATGATGCGGTCGTCCCATGCACTCCTTTGGGATGTTTATTATTATTAAAAAAAATTGAAAGAAATCTTACAGGAAAACATGCTGTAATTATTGGAAGATCAAATTTAAATGGGAAACCAATGGCTCAACTCTTATTAAAAGAAAATTGCACAGTTGTCATTACTCATTCAAAAACAAAAAATCTTAAAGAGATATGTTTAAAAGCTGATATTTTAATTGCTGCAGTCGGATTAGCAAATTTAGTCAAAAAAGACTGGGTTAAAAATAATTCTATAATTATTGATGTTGGAATAAATAAAATAGAGGATAAAATTGTTGGAGATGTCGATTTTGAAGAAGTTAAAAATAAAGTGAAAGCTATAACACCAGTTCCGGGTGGCGTTGGACCTATGACAATTGCTTGTCTATTAAAAAATACTTTAAAGTGTTTTAAAGCTCGCTAGACTTAGATTTATCAATATTTAAATATTTACTATTTCTCAATCTAATTATTACCGTTGCGATTGCTACGATTAGAATTGCAGTTGAAATATATATTAAGTTTGATGGGTCACTTTCTTTATCTTGTAATATTATAAATCTAGCAAGTGCTGTTATAGCAATTACCAAAGGATACGAAATTCTAACAGATCTCGTTTCCCAATAGGATCTTACTAAACCAATTACTTCAATGTAGATAAACATTAAAAGTAAGTCTGCAAGTTCGATATTTTTGTTTTCGTACATTTCTTTAACTTCAAGAAAAAATGCAACTATGGTTGATAGCAAAACAAAAATGACTGCAGTTAATTGTATATTTCGAATCGTATCATTCATTAATTAATTATTATCAGAATTTTAGGATTTATATAACTGTTTAGAGTGGTATTTAATAAATTTTTCAACTTTTGACTTATTAAAAGTTTTATTTTCCTCAAAAGAAACTTTTTTCATTGAATAAGCTTTGTTTTTTGTACTTCTAGATAAAATATTTATATTTCCTTTGTAGAGACTTAAGACAACTTCACCTGATACCTTATTTTTGTTTTTGTCGATTATTTTTTGTAATTTTAATCTTTTTTTTGAAAACCAATACCCATTATAAACTAATTCAGCATATTCAGGCATTATTCTCTCTTTTGCGTGTACCGTTTCTTTATCTAACGTTACTGATTCAATAGCTCTATGAGCGATGTATAGTACTGTCCCTCCGGGAGTTTCATAAACTCCTCTTGATTTTATTCCAATAAATCTATTTTCAACTAGATCAACTCTACCAACCGCATTTTTTCCGGCTAGTAAATTTAATTTTTCCAAAAGTTTTTCTGGTTTTAGTTTTTGTCCGTTTAATGATACCGGATCACTATTTTTAAAGGCAATTCTAAGCTTAGTTTTTTTATTAGGAGCTTTTTCTGGTGAAACTGTTCTTTGAAATATAAATTCTGGTGGAGAATTTTTTGGATTTTCTAAAACTTTGCCCTCCGTAGACGTATGAAACAAATTATCATCTACCGAAAATGGTGGTGCACCTTTTTTATCTTTTGGAATCGTAATGTTATTTTTTTTAGCATAATTAATTAAGTCTGTTCTAGATTGTAATTTCCATTCTCTCCACGGAGCAATAATCTTAATTTTTTTTCCTCCAAAAAAGGCATAACCTAATTCAAATCTCACTTGATCATTTCCTTTCCCTGTAGCTCCGTGTGAAACTGCAAAAGCTCCAAATTTTTTTGCTATAGCTATCTGTCTTTTAGCAATTAGAGGCCTAGCTATAGAAGTTCCTAGTAAATACATTCCTTCGTAAACTGCGTGAGCTCTTATCATCGGAAAAACAAAGTCTTTTACAAAAGTATTTTTTAAATCTTCAATGATTATTTTCTTGACTCCTAAATTTTTGGCATTTTTAATAATTTTTTGCTTATCCATAACTTGGCCAATGTCTGAAGTGTAAGCAATAACTTCAGCTTTATAGTTTTGTTGAAGCCATTTAAGTATTATTGAGGTATCAAGCCCCCCTGAATAAGCTAAAACAATTTTTTTCATTTAACTGCAAGTTTTTTTCGCGGTATTGTAAGCTTTAGTAAATCCCATCATTGAATAATGATCAGTTGTTTCAGCTCCTTTGGTGGTTCTAGCTTTAATAATAAGATTGGTCGCTTTTTTCATTAATTTAATAAATTTTTTTTCTTCTTGATCATCTAATAACCATGCAAAATCTTTTTGTGAAAAAAATGAGTAATTTTTTTTTCCAGAAGCAGCAGTTACTGTAGAAGTCTTATAATCATGACCACTTGTTATGCTCACTTCATCTTTTACGTTTTCAGAAGGTCTAAAAGTTACAAATAATTTTGACTTTCCTCTTACAATTGATGCAGGCGCTCTTTTAGTTGGAGTGGTTTGAGCAAAACAAATTTTTCCTTTATCTGTTTCAGCTGTAAAACTCTCCCAATTTTTATACTTCCCCGTTGATCTTGGTGTATTTGCAAATAGATTAGAATTAAAGCTTATAAAAATAACTAAGATAAAAATTTTTTTAAAAAACATATATTTATTTTTATACTAAAATTAAGCTATTTCAATGGGTTGAATTAAGGTGCAGGATTAGGATTATTTTTGTGTATTAAGTTAATTTTCTCTATCATTTCATCAGTAAGTTTGACGTGTATACAATCAATATTTTCTTTCAACTGTTCCATAGTTGTTGCACCAATAATATTACTTGTTACAAAAGGTCGAGAATTTACAAAGGCTTGTGCAAGTTGAACCATAGTAATATTATTTTCTTTAGCCAATTTATAATATTCGTCGTAAGCTTTCATTGCTAAAGGGCTAACCATTCTCTCCCAGCCTTTGAATAAAGCCATCCTTGCATTTTTAGGCATTTGGCCGTTTCTATATTTTCCAGAAAGTGCTCCAGCCGCAAGTGGATAATATACAAGTAAACCACATTTTTCTCTTAGGGAGATCTCTGCCATACCTACTTCATAAGTTCTGTTTACTAAGCTGTAAGGATTTTGTACGGACATCATTCTAGGTAAATTTTTATTTTTAGCTATTTCTAAATATTTCGAAAGTCCGTATGGTGTTTCATTTGACATTCCAATATATCTAATTTTACCTTTTTTTATAAACTTTTCTAACGCTATCAAAATATTTTCAAATTCATTCCACTCTCGTTCTTTTTCATTATAAACAAATTCTCTTCTGCCAAATGTATTGGTTGAACGCTCGGGCCAATGTAATTGATATAAATCGATATAATCCGTTTTTAATCTTTTTAAACTACCGTCAATAGCTGCGCTTATGTTTTTTTCCGTGTAATTATTTTCTCCTCCTCTTATCCAATCGCAGCCAGGACCTGCAACTTTAGAAGCTAAAATAATTTTTTTTCTATTTTTTCTTTTTTCAAACCAATTACCTATCATTTTTTCAGTTTTACCATAAGAATCAGAAGTAGGTGGGACTGAATAGATTTCTGCAGTATCAAAAAAATTAATTCCTTGATTAACTGAGTAATCCATTTGTTCAAATGCGTCTTTTTCAGAATTTTGAGTTCCCCAAGTCATAGTTCCAAGACAAATCAGACTTACATCAAGGTTTGTGTTTCCTAGTTTTTTGAATTTCATAAAATTGCAATATTTAACGTTTTTTTAAAGCAATTATTGACTATTGAAAAGTTAATAAAAATTCATATATTAATACTATGGAATTTAACAAACAAACTACATCAGCAAGATCTTCCGCATCAGAAGCTATAATTGACCAGGGTCTTAGATCTTACATGTTGAAAGTCTATAATTACATGGCTTCAGGAGTTTTATTAACTGGTTTAATAGCACTAGCATTTTTTAAAATGGCCGTTGTTTATGAAGGTGGACAAATTATAGGTTTAACGAGTTTCGGAAATACTATCTATGCTTCAGGTTTAAAATGGGTAATCATGTTAGCTCCTTTAGCAGTTGTGTTCTATATGAGCTTTGGAATAGCAAAGATGTCAGCGGCTAAAGCGCAAACAACCTTCTGGGTTTTTGCAGCATTGATGGGAGCTTCTTTGTCATCAATATTTTTAATTTATACGGGAGCAAGTATAACTAGAGTTTTCTTTATTACTGCAGGCACTTTCGGAGCTATGAGTATTTACGGATACACAACGAAAAAAGATTTAACAAAATTAGGTTCTTTTCTGATGATGGGTCTTTTTGGAATTATTATAGCGTCATTAGTTAATATTTTTATGAAATCATCTATGATGTATTTTGTGATATCAATACTTGGAGTTCTTATATTTGTTGGATTAACTGCTTACGACACTCAAAAGATCAAAAATATGTATTTAGTAAGTGATAGCGGTGAGTTAATGGGAAAAAAAGCAGTTATGGGAGCATTAACTCTTTACTTAGATTTTATAAATTTATTTATAATGTTGCTTAGACTTTTCGGTCAAAGAAGATAGTTATTTTACTAGCTTTAAATTATTCCAACTAGTTTTACTAATTAATAAATTCAGGTTTTCAGATTTTTTTACTACAATTCCATTTTTATCTTTAATTAAAAATTTTTCATTATGATGATTAGGTTTCAGATTTTTTAATATCCTTAATACAGGCTTTTCGGATGCTCTTTGATACACATCAAAAGATACTTCTTTTGATCCAGATGAAAAAGAATAATCTTTCCAAGTGCCATTTGAAACCATTTTAGCATATAAATTTAAGATACATTGAAGCTCTCCTTTTATAAAAAATTTTTCTTTTTCTATTTTTAAATTGTTATTTATAACTAACTTTATACTTTTCATAATTTATGTTTATTAATCATTGGTAACTGAAAAGCGGTAAAAATAAATGTAATTGGAAGTATACCCCACACCTTAAAATTTACCCAAATGTACTCTTTTTCTGGAGCAACAGATCTCCAAACTATCTCGTTTAATATGGCTAAAAAAATAAAAAAATAAGCCCATCTCTTGTTAAGCATGTCCCAACCTTTTTCATCAAGTTTAAAGGCAGATTTAAAAAAAAATTCTAAAAAATTTTTATTAAAAAATGACTTTCCACCTATTAAAATCATTGCAAATATCAAATTAACAATAGTTGGTTTCATATATAAAAAAATTGGATTATTAAAATATAATGTTAACCCTCCAAATAGAGATATAACCACTCCCCCAATTAAAGGAATGTAAGGCACTTTCTTTTCTAAAAGATAAATTACAATTACTGAAATTATCGTAGCTATAATAAGAGGCGGAATAGCTTTCGAAAGATCGTTTCCACTTTTGTAGTAAATTGTAAAAAATATTAATAATGGACCAAAATCTGCGACAAATTTTAAGAAAGACTTATTCACATTTAAACCTTAGCATAATATGTATATTAAACAAATTAGTTATTGATTTTAGTGAAAAAAATATTAATTATTATTTATGGCCTCAAGTAATATTGCAAAATTTTCAATAGGTGAAACAGTTAAGCATAGACATTTTGATTTTAGAGGGGTTATTTATGATGTTGATTTCGAATTTAATAATTCAGAAGAGTGGTATCAATCTATACCTAAAGACGTGAGACCAAGAAAAGACCAACCTTTTTATCACCTACTAGCAGAAAGTAATGACGTAACCTATGAAGCTTACGTTTCAGAGCAGAACTTACTACTAGATAAGTCTAAGGATCCAGTTAAGCATCCTTTGATAGAAGAAATTTTTTCTGGTAAAAAAGGCTCAAGTTATTTTAAGCCCTCAAACTAGAAAAGTAGTCTTTAATTGCCTAAAATTTAACATTTTTCACCCAAATCAATGACAAAAATTAATTTTAATTTTTAAATGTACTTGCCTAATTGAGAATTAACTCATACTTCTAAACTCCCTCTCAATTCTCAGTTAGGCTAAAATTGATACTTCACTTAAAAATCATATTATAGTACTCAGAGGATATGTTTGAACATATTGGTACAAGTAAAATATTTTTTTATATTGAAAAATTAATAAATTTTATTAATTCAATTTTTTTTGTAACTTTAATTATAGGCTTAACATTTGCTTTAATACTTTCTCCTCCGGATTATTTGCAAGGGGATAATGTTAGAATTATGTATGTTCATGTGCCATCGGCGTGGCTAGGTTTAGCTGCTTATACTTGCATAGCAATATTTTCAATACTCAGCTTTATTTTCAAAATAAAAAATTTAGATATTATCATGAAAAGTATTGCGCCTATTGGTTTGACGTTTACTTGTCTTGCAATTATCACAGGTTCTTTGTGGGGACAACCAACTTGGGGGACATGGTGGGCCTGGGATGCTAGGATAACCTCAATGTTAATATTAGCAGTTTTTTTTATTTTAATTATTCTTTCTCACAAATTAATAGACAAAACCTCTACAGCAATAAAATTTGCCAATGTTATATCTATTGTTGGTTTGATTAATATTCCTATTATTAGATATTCAGTAGACTGGTGGAGCACTCTCCATCAGCCCACTAGTATAAAAATAAGCGGAACAAGCACTATTCATTCTTCAATGTTATTACCATTAATGTTGATGTTTTTAGTTTTATTACTATATTGTGCGTTAATTTTTCTAATGAAATACAAGACAGAAATCATTAAAATAAAGAAAAAAAACTATAAAAGATTATGATAGAATATTTAATAGCAATTAATAATTATGGTATTTTCGTATGGTTATCCTTTGGCATAACAATTTTTGTTTGTGCTATATTATATTACAAAACTTTTAAAACTTTAAAAAAATATGAAAAAGATTTTGCTGAAGATCTATATAGACTTTCAGAAAAAGATAGAAAACTGATATCAGAAAAATCAAAAGTCGCTTCGCAGATTTTAACTACGTACGACAAATCAATCTAAAGCATTTTAATGCTTACTAAAAAAGTTAAAAAGAGAGCATCTTTTCTAAGTTTGTTTTTATTTTTTTTATTTGTTTCAACTTTTTTTATCTTGAAATCTTTAACAAATAATATTCTTTATTTTAAATCCCCAACTGAAATAAAAGATAGCCAAGATATTAAATTTGATAAGAAAATAAGAATCGGAGGTATGGTTAAAAAAAATTCCATAGATATTAGCGATAAAGAGATAAGATTTGTTGTTACAGATTTTAAAAATGAAATAATTATTAGCTTTACGGGTACGGTGCCAAGTCTCTTTACAGAAGAAAAAGGTGTTGTAGCAGAAGGTAAACTTAAGGATAAAAATTTTTTTATTGCAGATAGAATATTAGCTAAACATGATGAAAATTATATGCCTCCTGAATTAAAAGGGATTATGAAGTAAAATGTTAAGCGTAATAGGAAACACATTATTATTTTCAAATCTTCTACTAAGTTTTTTTATAATATTTTTTGCATTTAAAAATCTAAAAATTAATCAAGATCATGTAAGTAAAAACATCATTCAAGTTTCTTTGATACAGAGCACTATTATAATTATTTGTTTTTTGACTTTAATAGTTGCTTTTATCGTATCTGATTTTAGTTTAATTACTGTTTATCAAAATTCTCATACTCTAAAGCCATTTTTTTACAAAATATCTGGCTCCTGGGGAAATCATGAAGGAAGCCTTTTGCTTTGGATTTTAATTTTAACAATTTTTTCTTTCTTGTTTCTTATAAGCAATAAAAATCATTCTAAAGATTTTAGAATTTACACTTTGATAATTCAAAATATAGTTATTTCTGGTTTTTTAATATTTATATTAATTAATTCTAACCCGTTTAGTTTGATAGTTCCTGTTCCTAAGGAAGGACTAGGATTAAATCCTATACTACAGGACCCTGCGTTAGCAATCCATCCACCTTTGCTATATATCGGGTTCGTAGGATCATCAATTTATTTTTCAGCTGCTATTGCTTCTCTCTTGACTAATTATAATGGTAAGTTTTTTGCGAAGTCTATAAAAAAATGGGTAATTATATCTTGGATCTTTCAAACTTTAGGAATATTAGCAGGTTCTATTTGGGCTTATTACGAACTTGGTTGGGGAGGCTATTGGTTTTGGGATCCAGTAGAAAACTCTTCTCTATTACCATGGTTTGCTATGACTGCGTTACTGCACTCTTTAATAGTTTTAGAAAAAAGAAACTTATTATATTTTTGGGTAATTTTACTTTGTTTGTTAACATTTATACTTAGTGTAACAGGCACCTTTTTGGTTAGATCAGGAATTTTGAATTCAGTTCATACATTCGCTAGTGATCCTGCAAGAGGCATGTATATATTAATATTTTTATGTTTGATGGTCTTTGGTTCTATTATGCTTTTTTTTAAGAAGTATAAAAGCAATTATCATAGATTAAATTTTAACAGCAAAGAGTCATTTATTTTAATAAATAATTGGTTCATGATTTTTTATCTAGCTACTGTTTTAGTAGGAACTATTTATCCAATTTTTACTGATGTTTTAACAAACCAAAAAATTTCAGTAGGACCACCTTTTTATAATACAGTAATTATACCTATTCTTATTTTTTTCCTAATATTCATGTCCATAGGTCCTCAAGCAAAATGGATAAAAAGTAAGCAACAAAATTTAATATTATTATCTCAAATCTGTATAGCTTCTATATTAATTAACTTATTAATATTAACGTTTTTTGAGAACTATAGTTTACTTTCCAACTTTATTATTATCTCAGCTCTTTTTCTAATTATCAATACTTTCTTTGAGCTGTATAAATCTTTCAAAAATAAAATAAATTATGCTCAATCAACCTCCCATTTAGCTTTTGGATTTCTGATATTTTTTATTTGTCTTAATCATAACTTCTCTCTAGAGAAAGACTTTAATTTAAAGGTAGGAGATAAAAAAATTTTTGATAATTACTCTATTGAATTTGAAAATTTACAATTAGTCAATTTTAAGAATTACCAATCCGTAGTAGGTGAATTCAAAATTCAAAATTATACAAATAATTTTAAACAAAATTTATTTCCTGAAATTAGAGTTTATCAAACACCTAGTACTTTAACTTACGAAGCTTCTATTAGAACTGGATATTTAAAAGATTATTATTTGACAATGAGCAACATTGATAGATCTGATTATTATAATATTAAATTTCAAAAGAAACCCTTTATGATCTGGATATGGGTTTCAGTAATTTTTATTTCATTTGGGGGTATAATTAGATTATTTAAAAATGAAAATTAATTTTTTTAAAATATTTATAATTCTTATTATTTTTTTTGTTATGGGAGTTTTTTTTAAGAGTTTAAATAAAGTCACGGTATATGATACAAAAAATTTAGTCGGCAAAAAGATTTCTAAAGTTGAACTTAAAAATTTTAAAGATGAAATTTTTTTAACAGAAGTAGATCTGGCAAAAAATAAATTTACCCTCATCAACTTTTGGGCATCATGGTGCTCACCATGTCGAAAAGAACATCCTTTTTTATTAAAATTAAATAAAGAAAAAAATATTAAACTTTTAGGTATAAATTTTAAGGATAATAAAAATAATGCTGTTAGTTTTTTAAAAGAACTTGGTGATCCTTATAATTATTTGGCTCGAGATGAGTTAGGCAAACAATCAATTAACTTTGGAGTATATGGAATCCCTGAAAGTATTTTAATCAATGAAGATCTTATTGTTTTAGAAAAATTTATCGGACCTTTGTCAAATACTGATTATGAATTAATTAGAGAAAAAATAAAATGATAAAAAAATTAAAATTTATTTTTATATTGTCAATTTTAAATTTAAATATCGTTTTTGCTCAAAATCTGACTGTTGAAAAAAATGAAATATATAAAAATTTAAGATGTTTAATTTGTCAAGGTCAGTCAGTTGCAGACTCAAACTCAGAATTTTCACAGACGATAAAGTTAATAGTTGATGAGCAAATCAAGGAAGGTAAATCCGAAAGCGAAATTTACAGTTTTTTAATTGAAAAATATGGAGATTGGATCGTTTATAAACCTCCTTTTAACAAGATTAATTTTTTATTGTGGGTATTGCCATATTTAGTTTTAGTTATTGGGGGAGCATTTATATTTTTTTTACTCAAAAAAAGGGAAAATCGCTAGCTAAAATGCCATCTATACATATCTTATTTTTAATTGTATTTTCAGAATATGAATTTTAAAACGTACATAATAACTGTATTTTTAATATGCTTATTAAATCCAGTTTTAGCATCAGATAAAGACGAGATTTCTGTCTATACCGGAACTTTTGATGTTATTGATAAAGAAGGAGATGATCAAACTGGTTTAGTTGGTATTGAACATAAAAATCCTGAATTATTTAGAGATACATTTTTAGGAAAATTCTCTCCTATAAGCGGTGGTTTTGTTACAGGAGATAATTCCATATATTTATATACAGGTGTAGAAGGTCAATATGGGATAGGACCTTTAAAAATTTTACCAAGTTTTACACCGGGATATTATGAAAAAGGCAATGGCAAGGATTTAGGTAGTGCATTGGAATTCAAGAGTGAGATTAAACTAGGTCTAGATATTTTTGAAAATTCAAAAATAGGATATAGTTATAGTCATATTTCTAACAACGATTGGGGAGAAGTAAATCCAGGAACAGACAATCAACAGATTACGTTTTCTAAAAACTTTTAATTTTATGAATTTAAAAGATTGTCATAATTTCAAAGATTTTAGAAAACTAGCAAAAAAAAAATTACCTTCACCTATATTTCATTACATTGATGGAGCTGCAGATGATGAAGTTACTTATGCCAGAAATACAAGCGCATTTAATGATGTAGACTTAGTTCCAAACGTTTTAAGAGGTGTAGAGAATGTAGATTTATCGACTACAATATTTGGAAAAAAACTTGATTTACCTTTTTATCTTGCACCCACAGCATTACAAAGACTTTTTCATTATGAAGGAGAGAGAGCAGTAGGAAAAGCTGCACAGAAATTCAATACTATGTTTGGTGTTTCAGCTTTAGCAACTGTTAGCGTAGAGGAGATATCTTCAATGGTAGATACCCCAAAAATGTTTCAATTTTATTTTCATAAAGATAGAGGTTTGAACGACTCATGTTTAGAACGCGCTAAAGCTGCTAAATTTGACGTTATGGCTTTAACAGTAGATACAATTACTGGAGGAAATCGGGAAAGAGATTTAAGAACTGGTTTCACCTCTCCCCCTAAATTAACTCTAGCAAGCTTATTTAGTTTTGCAACAAAACCAATGTGGGGCATAAATTATGTAACAAGAGGTAAGTTTGAATTACCTCATCTTCAAGATTTTGTGAAAGAAGGTACTAGTACCAACTCCTCAATTGGAAACTATTTTTCAACTATGTTGGACCAATCTATGAATTGGAAAGATGCTGAAAAACTTTGTTCTAAATGGGGTGGTCATTTTGCTCTTAAAGGAGTGATGAGTGTTGAGGACGCCAAAAGAGCTGTCGATATAGGATGTACAGGTATCATGGTATCCAATCATGGTGGAAGGCAACTAGATGGATCTAGATCTCCTTTCGACCAACTTGCAGAAATTGTTGATGCAGTCGGAGATAAACTAGATGTAATCTGTGAAGGTGGAATTCATAGAGGCACTCATATGCTTAAAGCCTTATCTATGGGCGCTAAGGCATGTTCAGGTGGAAGACTTTATTTGTATGCTTTGGCCGCTGCTGGTCAAGCAGGCGTAGAAAGAGCTTTAGGTCAATATAAAGCAGAATTAGAAAGAGATATGAAGTTAATGGGATGTACAAAAATAAGTGACCTTAATAGAAAAAATTTAAGATTTAGAAGATAATGAGTTTGAAAAATTGTCACAATTTTGAGGATTTTAGAAAACTTGCTAAAAAAAAACTACCTTCCCCGATTTTTCACTACATTGATGGCGGCTCTGATGACGAGTCTACTTTAAGAAGAAATACTGAGTCCTTCAATGATTGTGATTTAGTTCCCAATGTTCTTGCTAGCGTTGGAAAACCTGATTTATCAACTACTTTATTCGGAAAAAAAATTGATATGCCAATTTTTCTTTCACCTGCAGCAATGCAGAGACTTTATCATCCAGACGGAGACAGAGCCTCAGCAAGGGCAGCAGAAAAATTCAATACTTTTTATAGCATGTCGTCTATGGGTAACAATACTATAGAAGAGGTCTCAAATATCTCTAGCGGACCTAAGCTGTTTCAACTTTATGTTCATAAAGATAGAGCAATTTCTGATGATTTAATTGAAAGATCGAAGAGATCTGGGTTTGATGCAATGTGTTTAACAGTAGATACTTTAGTAGCAGGTAATAGAGAAAAAGATCATAGGACAGGATTTACAACTCCACCAAAATTAACATTACAAAGTCTATTGAGCTTTGCAATGAGACCTGGTTGGGTACTTAACTATTTGACTGGAAAAAAATTTGAA
>PAFH01000007.1 GCA_002704145.1 Pelagibacteraceae bacterium
ACAAGCATAGCTATTAGCATTGCTTCAAAACCTTCTCTTAGAAGGATGATGAATGAGCTTATTAAAGGCGTTAGTTCCATAATTAATAGTGCTTATATTAATAATTATTCTCATTGTCAATGAAATTGATAATGATTATCATTTGCGGAATTGACGCAGCCAGTAGTAGAAGAAACTGTTGATAACTAGGGCTAATTGATGTTTAAAGAGTAGTGCTTCAAATAAATCCAAAAAAATTTAAGACAATACAAAACAAAACAATACCTTCACCTTTAAGACCTAAATTTCGAAATAAAAAAGAAACAAACATCTATTTTCTATCAAAAAGAAAAAATGACGAAAAAAAAAGAAATAGTTTCAATAAAAAAATAAAGCTTTTAAGCGTAATATCTATAATTGGAATAAGTGCGTACTACTTATCAAATTAAGAAATTTTAGCACGAACAGTGCCTAAATTTTTAATCTTACCAATATAAATACCTTTTGCCAAAATTGGAACAACACCAACAGTAGATCCTGTAAAAACGTAGAAATTTTGATTACACTTTATTTTATCTTTTAAAAGTTTATTCAAAACGAAAACAAGGGAATTTAAAGGATCAACATAGACAGTATTAGTATTACCAAATACTGATTGTTTAATTTTATGATTTGAAATATTTGTTTTAAGATTTTTAAGATTTAAAAATTTAAATTTTTTATTATTACCAATAACAAATTTTTGATTACCGCCAAAATCAGAACAAAGATCGCCTAAAGTTTTGATGCCCCTTTTTTTTTGACGGTATCCGACAACTTCAATACAAGGAGCCATGTGGGTAATAAATTTTTTTAAATTAGATCTCGTTATTTTTTTATTGATATTTAAAACTTCTTTTTTTAAAAGATAACAAACTTCAAGTTCAATTCCTAAAGTAAATTTGTTAATTTTTACTTTATTATTATTTTTAAGAAAATTATGTTTATAAACTGCTGCGTAAAAAGGCTCTTTTTCCTTAAGTTTCTTTAAAAGAGGGATTCCAGTTCCACCTGCCTTAAAACCAATTACAGGTTTTTTTATTTTACTTTCACATAATTTTCGAAAATAATTTGCTTTCGATAATTTTTTTGTAAATATACTTGGTATAGGATTTATGATTTTATCTTTTAAAAAAGCAGTAACAAGTTTAGTAGCTATTTTTTCATGTAATTTGTTTTTCATATGATCAATATTATGTTACAATTATTATTATAAAAAACAACATATTTTAATGAATAGCAAAAGTTACACTATAGAGGAAATATTAAATGCAGTAAACGATTTACAAAAAAGCAAGAAAAATGAAGAAATGTCGCAAATTGAATTAAACCATTTAAAAAAAGATGTGACTACAAAACTCGATATCCCAAATAATACTCTAAGATTAATTGAGCAGGCAGAAAAAAAAATAAAATCAAAAAATTAACAATTCTAAATCGATTGAGCGTCAACTATTTGTTTATAAGGTCTATACTCAGATGGTTTATTTTTTATTGATGAAACCAACCCTCCGATTTCAGCAGTAACAAGTTTTCTTTCATCCTTATTTAATTGAAAATAAGTTTTTAAGTATTTGATAATTAGTTTATACATTATCGCTATGGACTTTCTAAATGCATAAGATTTACCATAATGTTTTTTATTATAATAAAATCTACTCCAATTATAGTGCCAATTTTTATTTAATTTTGCATAAAAATCCAAATCTTTATCATGTGACGCTGATCCAATATGAAATGTGTTAATCCCCAGTGATACATATATCTTCCTATTTTTATTTTTAAGTCTTTTTGAAAAGTCTTGAGCTTCGAAATAAAGAAATATTTTTTCATCCCATAGATCGTTTTGATCAAAATTATCTTTATTTATTAGCCATGTTAAATCGACAAAATCTACTTGTTTTAAGTTAAATTTACTCTTGTTTGAGTTGTCATAATTATTAGATACTTCATAATTGCAGAAGAGTTTATCATTTTTATCGTAAGGGGTTAAAACTGTAAAATCTTTAAAAGTATTTGTGCATTCGATAAGTTTGTCTACACAATTATCTATTAATTGAACGTCAGGTTGTGAAATAAACACCATATTTGTTTTTGACTCTTTAATTCCAATATTCGCTGCATACCCAAATCCATAGTTTTTTTCTGGTATAATTACTCTTACATTTTTAAAATTTGATTCTAATTTTTTTTTTAATTCTAAATCTCTGGAGTTTTCAATTATTATTATTGGAATCTTTTCACCTATTTCAATAATTCTATCTTCAATAATTTTAGAACTATAAAATGATGGAATTACAACGGTTAACATTAGTCTTATCTTAAAATTTTTCTTTATTTTAATCCAGCTATTTGAATAGCAGTGTCACACATTCTATTTGAGAAGCCCCATTCATTATCATACCAAGATAATACTCTGCTAAACTTTCCTTTAATAACTTGTGTTTGGGTTAAGTCAAAAATTGAGCTATTTGGATTGTGATTAAAATCTTTAGAAACTAATGGAGCCGAGTTCACATCTAATATTCCTTTTAAATTTCCAGACGAAGCTTTTATCATTGATTCATTAATACTTTTCACACTTAAATCTTCTTTTGTTACAAATGTAAAATCTATTAACGAAACATTAGGTGTAGGAACTCTAATTGCTGTTCCGTCTAATTTGCCTTTAAGACTTGGTAATACCAAGCTCATTGCTTTAGCTGCTCCTGTTGAAGTAGGTATCATAGAGTCACCTGAAGCTCTTGCGCGTCTAAGATCCTTATGCAAGGTATCTAAAAGTTTTTGATCTCCAGTATAACTATGAATTGTTGTCATATAACCATACTCTATACCAAATGTGTTTTCTAAAACCATAGCTACAGGAGCTAAACAATTGGTCGTGCAAGATCCATTTGAAATTATATTATGCTCTTTTTTTAAATCTTTACTGTTCACACCTTGTACTACTGTAAAATCAACTTCTTTTGCTGGAGCAGAAATAATAACTTTTCTAGCACCTGCGGAAATATGTTTACCAGCTGAGTTTTTATCTAAAAAAAAACCTGTGCATTCTAAAACAACATCTGCTCCAATTTTTCCCCAAGGTAGTTTAGCCGGATCTCTTTCAGCAAAAACTTTAATTTTTTGGTCTCCAATTTCAAAACCGTCGTTAGTTGTTTTAACATCATGATTTAATATTCCGTGTGTACTATCAAATTTTATTAAGTGAGCATTTGCCTCAATTGACCCCAAATCATTTATTCCAACTATTTCAATTTTTCCCTTATAATTCTCAAGTAAAGCTCTTAAAATAAGCCTTCCAATTCTTCCAAAACCGTTAATTCCTACTTTTACCATAAAAAGAATAATATTATTTTGAATTTAATTAAAATTTAGTATTCTAAGTAAATATTATATATATATATAGTCATCAGATGACAAATAAAAAAACTGCACTTATTACTGGTGTTACAGGCCAAGATGGTTCATTGTTAGCCGACTTATTAATAAAAAAAAATTATAAGATAATTGGTCTTAAACGTAGATCTTCCTCTTTTAACACTGAACGTATCGACCACCTTTATACTAAAGAAATTTTAAATAAAAAGTTTTTTCCGTTTTATGGCGATCTAACAGACTCTAGTAGCTTATTAAGAGTAATTCAAACAACTAAGCCTGATGAAATTTATAACCTTGGAGCTCAATCACACGTTCACACAAGTTTTGAAACCCCAGAATATACAGCTAATTCAGATGCAATAGGCACTTTAAGAATTCTAGAAGCTATTAGAATATTAAAATTACAAAAAAAAACAAAATACTATCAAGCCTCTACATCAGAAATATTTGGAAATACAGAAATTCCTCAAAATGAAAAAACTCCTTTTAAACCTAGAAGTCCTTACGCCATTTCTAAATTGTATGCTTATTGGCAAACTATTAATTATAGAGAAGCGTATAATATATTTGCTGTAAATGGTATTTTATTTAATCACGAAGGCCCGAGAAGAGGTGAAACTTTTGTATCAAGAAAGATTTCAAGATTTGTAGCTGACTACTATATTAATAGAAAAAATACTTTATATTTAGGAAATCTAAATGCTAAAAGAGATTGGGGCTCTGCTAAAGATTACGTGGAGTCTATGTGGTTGATGCTTCAAAAATCTAAACCTAGTGATTATGTTATCGCAACCGGAGTTTCAAAATCTGTAAAACAGTTTGTTGAGGAAGCCTTTAAAGTAATTAATATTAAGATCAAATGGAAAGGCAGAGGATTAAAAGAAGTAGGTTTTGATGCAAAAAGTAAAAAAATTGTTATCAAAATCGATCCTGGATACTTTAGACCTACCGAAATAAATGAGCTAAGAGGTGATGCTAAAAAAGCAAAACGTGAGCTTAAATGGACACCAAAAACTAGCTTCAAATCACTTGTAAGAGAAATGGTAATTGAAGATATTAAAAAGATATCTTAATAATATATTCTTAAATTTCTATTTGTAATGATAAAAAATTTTACAGACCAATTATTTTATGAAACTTTAAAAATTTTATCTGATTTAATAAAATTCAAAACGGTATCTGGAACTTCTAATTTAAATTTAATTGATTATTGCGAGAACAAATTAAAATCTGCTGGGGCTAATTCTATAAAAACTTATAATGATAGTAAAAATCAAGCAAATTTATTTTCAACTATAGGAAAAAATACAGACTCAGATTTAGGAGGCATTATTTTGTCTGGACATACTGATGTTGTTCCAGCAGTTTCAAAGGATTGGTCATCAGATCCATTTATAGCTACAGAAAAAGATAATAAAGTTTTTGGTCGCGGAACGTGCGATATGAAAGGATTTATAGCTTGTACGCTTGCAGTAGCTCCTTTATTCTCTTCTAAAAAATTAAAGAGACCAATACATTTCTCCTATACTTTTGATGAAGAAACAGGTTGTTTGGGAGCTCCAATAATCTTAGAAGATTTAAATAAAAGAAATATTAGATTTTCATCATGTATTATTGGAGAACCAACAAACATGAAAGCGGTTAATGCTAACAAAGGTTATAACGAGTACAAAACTCATTTTATAGGATTGTCAGGTCATGCTTCGAATCCTGAAAGAGGAGTTAGTGCTATTGAAATTGCTATTCTTTATAGCAATAAACTTATGGAGTTAAGAGATGAACTAAAAAAGAGAAGTAAGAATCATAAAATATTTTTCCCATCATATTCGACACTTCAAATTGGAAAGATTACTGGTGGAATAGGTGCTAATGTAATTGCTGACCAATGCTCTTTGGAATGGGAAGTAAGGCCGATAAATAAAGATGACTCAGAATTTGTAAATAGAAGTATTGATGACTTTACTAAGAATATTTTACTGCCAAAAATAAAAAAAGATAATCCAAAGGGAGATATTCATAAAGAAATAATAGGTGAAGTTGTTGGTTTTAATAAAACAGAGTCATCAGAGGCAGTAAACTTAGTTTGTAATTTAACAGGTGATAATTCTATAGAAACAATGGCATTTGGAACAGAGGCAGGTTTATTTCAAAATAATGGAATTAGTACTGTTATTTGTGGACCTGGATCTATAGAGCAAGCACATACCGTAGACGAGTTTATCAGCCACGATCAATTAAAAAAATGTCTTAAGATGCTTATTTCTTTACAAGAAAAAATAAGTAGCTAAATTTAATTTTATTTATAAATAAATGAAATTAATTATATTTACATTATTATTTTTTAATATCTACACATCATCCTATTCAAATACTATTTTTTATTTAACCAAGATACCAAATCTAAAAATACATGATTTAACTTCTCAAAATGGAATAAAATATTTAAAAGCTGAAAAATCATTTAAGGTTGGGGTAGTTGAAAATAATGTTCAATGTGATGTGGCAAGTGATAAAGATATTCGAGAAAAATTTAGTATTATTAAAAAAAATTTTGATAAATACAAAAAAGATTTTTTAAAAAAAATTAATCTTAAATATATTGTTCTTTGTCAAAATCTTAGAGTCTCGAATATCAAAACAGCTGGAGTACCAAATCATAATGTTCAAACATTAATTGTTGATATAAAATCAGATCAAAGATTTTTCGAAAGATCCTTACATCACGAACTTTTTCATATGATTGATGATAGTTATGATAATTTGTTTTCTGATAATAAATGGTCTCAATTTAATAATTCAAATTTTAAATACGCTAAATGTTCTACTTGTTCAAATAGATTAGATTTAACGCTCATTAAAAATACAAAAGGATTTTTGACTGAATATTCGATGTCAACTGCTTCAGAAGACATGGCAGAAATATTTTCTTTTTTAATGACACGTGAAACAAATTTACCAGAAATTCTGCTTAAAGATCTAGTGATAAATAATAAGATTAATTTTTTAAAGGATGAATTAAAAAAGATAGATAATAACTTCAAATTTGAATAAATGATTGAAAAAGTAAAACAAACTACATCAGAAAAACTTCTATTATTGCTTTTTTTTATTTTAGGTTTGATTGCTATTTATATATTTTTAATATTACCACAAAAATGTTTATTCGTTAAAAGTTACAATCCAGAAAAGATCAATTTTAAAAACCCCAACGATATTGCTGTTTTAAATGTTAATTGTGGAAATATAATTATTAAATTATATCCAAAAATTTCTCCTAATTCAGTTGAAAGATTTAAGAAATTAATATCTACAGGAAAATATGATAATATTGCATTTCATAGAGTAATTAAAAATGTTTTAGTTCAATCTGGCGATTTAGAATTTGGAAATAAGAATAACTACAATTATCTTTATATTGGCTCTGGTAATTCTGGATTAGGGACCATCAAATCGGAGCTTAATGATCAAATAGAATTTGAAGCAGGAACTTTAGGTATGGCCAGAACAAATAAATTGAACACTGAGGATAGTCAATTTTTTATTTTACTTCAGGACGCACCTTTATTTAAAGGTGAGTATACTCCTATAGGTAAAGTTATCTATGGTTTTGAAATTTTAGAAACTATTACAGATGATCATAGAAGAGAATATGTTCTTCGACCTGATTTTATTAATAGCTTTAAACTACTTATCGATTAATTCCTCTTATTCTTTCAGACCTTCGTCTTAAAAGTTCTGCGGCAACTAAGACCAATGTTGAAAGTAAAATTAAACAGGTAGCAACAGATAATATTGTTGGACTTAGCTGTTCTCTCAACCCAGTCCACATTTGAATTGGAATTGTTGTATTATCTAAGCCGGCCAAAAATAACACGATAACCACTTCATCGAATGAAGTTACAAAAGCAAATAAAGCCCCAGAGATGACGCCTGGTAAAATTAAAGGTAAAGTTATTTTCATAAAAGTATTTACTGGATTACTTCCAAGACTCGCTGCAGCTCTTGTAACGCTATGATCAAATCCTGACAAAGTGGCTGTAACTGTAATAACTACAAATGGAGTACCTAATATTATATGAGCTAACACTATTCCTGTGTGAGTTGCTGCTAAGCCTGCTTTAGCCATAAAAAAGAAAATTGCTACTCCTGAAATAATTAAGGGAACAATCATAGGAGAAATTAAAGTTGCCATGATAATACCTTTGTATGGCATATATCT
>PAFH01000008.1 GCA_002704145.1 Pelagibacteraceae bacterium
ACATGAGTAGGTATTCCTTCAGACACTACTTTTAAAGACATTCCTTTGAATGGCTTTGCAGCATCATGGAACCAACTTAGTTCTTTTTCTCTTTCTTTAGCAGAAAGAACAGAAAGACTAAATTCGCCATCAGACCATTTCTTAATTGCAGCCATGTGACCGTCGGCAAATGCACTAGAAATAGATACGATTGAAAATGAAACAGCAACAGCTAGAATTGTTTTAAATGTTTTTAACATTAATTCCCCCGTTTTGTTGTTATTGTTATTATTAAAAGTAGATTGGACCAAATAGGAACAAATATGTAAAGTTTTAATTTTACAACTATAGGATGAATTAAATAATTAGAGCCCTATTTACTGCTTTTATCCAGCCATTTATAAGAGCTTTCCGAGTTTTATTTTTCATTTTAGGAGTAAATTTTTTTTCTAAACTCCAATTTTTTGAAATATCTTTTAAAGATCTATAAACTCCAATTTTTAACCCAGCCATAAAAGCTGCTCCTAAAGCGGTAGTTTCATGTACTTTTGGCCTAAAAACTTTAACATTTACCACATCGGACAAAAATTGAGAAAACCAGTTGTTCATAACCATGCCCCCATCAACTTTAACAACTCTGGGTCTTAATCCGTCATGTTTCATTGCTTCAAATAAATCATATGTTTGATATGCAACAGATTCAATTGTAGCTCTAACGATTTCTTTTGGTCCAGTGTCCCTTGTAAGTCCGCTTAAAACACCTCTTGAGTTTTGATTCCAGTATGGCGCTCCCATACCCGTGAATGCTGGTACCAAATAAACATCTTTATTATCTTTTAAAGAATTTAATATTTTTTCTGTCTCATTAGCTTTTTTAAAAAACTTCATTCTATCTCTTAACCACTGTACGCCTGCTCCTGCAATAAAAATAGATCCTTCCATTGCGTAAGTTGTTTTACCATTAATTCTATATGCTATAGTCGTAAGTAATCTGTTTTTAGAATAAATTTTTTTAGTACCGGTGTTTAATAATGCAAAAGCTCCTGTTCCGTATGTACTCTTTAATGAACCAGGTTCAAAACAACACTGACCTATTGATGCTGATTGCTGATCACCGACTACACCTGTAATTGGAATTGATTTTCCAGTAATTGAAGAATGAGTTGAACCATAATTGTCTGCACAATCTTTAACCTCTGGAAGTATGTGTTTTTTAATTCTTAATATTTTTAAAATTGAGTCGTCCCATTTATTAGATGAAATATTATAAATCATAGTTCTACTTGCATTAGTTGCATCAGTTGCATGAACTTTGCCTTTGGTAAGTCTCCAAATTAGAAAACTATCAATAGTTCCAAAAAGAAGTTGTTTTTTATTCATTAATTTTCTAGCAATAGGAACGTTATCAAGTATCCATTTTATTTTTGTACCAGAGAAATATGAGTCAATAGGTAGTCCGGTCTTATTAAATATTAGAGTTTCTTTATTTTGTTTTTTTAATTTTTTACAATATTCTGCTTGTCTACGATCTTGCCAAACAATAGCCTTATAAACTACTTTGCCAGTTTTTTTATCCCACAAAACTGTAGTCTCTCTTTGATTGGTAATTCCAATTGTTAATATTTGTCCTTTTAGTCTATTAGCTTTTGCAATTACATCTTTTAAGACTTTCCTCGTAGTGCTCCAAATTTCCTCCGGATTATGTTCTACCCAGCCACTTTTTGGAAAAAACTGCGTAAATTCCTTTTGAGATGAAAAAATTAGTTTACCTTTCAAATCAAAAAGTATTGCTCTGTTTGAGGTTGTTCCTGCATCTATTGAAATAATAAATTTTTTCATATTACTTATTTAAAATTTTTTTTTTTTCTATTTCATATTCATATCCACTTAATACACCAGATTTGTAAAGATCATGCAAAGTTTTGAGTTGATCGGCAATACTATTGGTAACTTTTGGGTTTGAGTTATCATTAGCTAATAATTGAGAATAAAAAAATAATATTAAAAATGCTATTAAAAATTTTTTCATCTAAACAAGTCCCAATTTAGCTCCAGTTTTTTATTATTCGTAATTGCATTAATCATAGCAAGCATCAAAGGCAATTTTTTTTCATCAAAATCTTCATTTACTTTTTTTGCAATCTCAATTGCTAAATCTGCCCCCTCTACAGTTACATTTTGCATTTTTGTTTTTTTTGCTTCAGAAAAAGTTAAACCTTGTCCAATATAAGAACCCATTTTTGCATTTCTTCCTCCTCCAGAGCTTACATAAAGATCTCCTAAACCTGCAAGACCTTTAACAGTTTCTTTTTTTCCATTTAGATGATTTACAAATATTTCCATTTCATAAATTGATTGTTTAATTAACGCTGATGCAGTGTTTAGATAATTTTTTTCACGAATTTCATCAGGCGCATTATCACTGCAAATGCCTTTTGCAGCACCTACAGCCATAGAAAAAATATTTTTAATGGCTGCAGACACTTCTACCCCATTAAGATCATCGGATAAGGAAGTGTGATAATAATTTGTATTAAGCATACTAGATATTTTAGAGGCCGTTTTAATCTCCTCATTTGCAATGACCACACTACTATGAATTCTATTAGCTAAGCCCGCAGCTAAACAGGGGCCCCCTACTGCTGAAATGTTAACGTTAGTTATACCTTTTGATTTTAATAATCTTTTGAGCTTATCAACCAGTAATTCATATTGATTTTCATAAATACTAAGTCCTTTAGTTAACATAAGAATGTTTGGTAATTTTTTGTCTTTAGATATTAAATTCAATTGTTCTGAAACCCACTCGATCCCTTTTGAACTTATTCCAAGAGCAATAAGATCTACATTAGATTTAAATAATTCATTAAATTTATCAAATTTAAATATATTGATATTTTTTGGAATTTGCACGCCTAGAGCGGGATGTAAATTTTTTTGTTTTTTGAGATTATCTATGAACTCATTTTCCAAATGTGTGCCTATAATATTTGTGTCATGATTATTATCTATACACGGTAAAGCGAAAGCTGAACCCATAGCTCCTGCACCTATAATTACAATTTTAGACATATTAATCTTTAAAAAATATTTTTTTGATAATTAAAAAAACTGATATTAACTCAATTTTTCCGATAATCATAAAAATAATCAAACTTAATTTAGAAGTTGTTAATAAATTTGCAAAATTTATTTCTTTAATACCAAACATGGGTGATGTCGTCGTGTTAGTAATTGTTAGGATTGACAGCTTAAAAGAGTTTTCAAAATCTATATTGTCAATTATCAATACTCCCGAAAGAATAAATAGGCTTAAAAAAAAAGATACAAATATTAAAAAAGAAATTTTAACATATTCATCGGTTATTTTTAGTTCAGAATTAAAGATATTTTTGTTTATAATGCTATTAGGGCTAATTAATTTGATAATTTCAAGACTTGTTGACTTTAAAAGAATATAAACTCTAGTAAACTTAATTCCAGAAGTATTAGAGATTAATGAACCACCAAGGATAGTCAATAATATCAAAAATAAACTTAAATTATTATCATTTTTTATTAAAGATAAACCAGAGTTGCTTATACTGCTTAGTATGCCAATTATATTATCAAGATTATCTTTATTATTTATTAAAACTAGAAATATCAAAATTATTAAAAAAATAAAAATATATAAATCTTCTTTATGTTTGTGTACAATAACTTTCTGATCGAATAAATTAAAAATTAAAAAAAAATTAAAAATTGAAATACACAAAGAAAATATCAGTAATAGTTTTTGACCATTTGTTTGAATGATATTATTAAGTGTATTAGTTGGTAAAAATCCTCCTGATGAGATTAAACTCATGCTGAGATTTAATGAATTAAACATTCTTACCTCTAGAAGGTTAAATAACAAAAAAATTAAAACACTTAATAACGAGTAAAAAAAGAAAATTTTAAGCAGAAGTTCTTTTATATTTGTAATTGATTTGACCCCTCCGTCTTGATTAAAAGTCAAATCATTCATTTTATAATTAAATTTTTTATTTGAAAAGATTACTATTAAAAAAAATAAAAAATATAATCCTCCTAACCACTGCGAAGAAGATCTCCATAAAATTAGTGTAGGATCTAAATATTTAATATTTTTAAATATTGAGAATCCGGTACTTGTTAAACCAGATATAGCTTCGAATAATGAATTGAGAAAAGTAACTTGATAATTGCTAAAATAAAAAGGTAGGGCTATTAAAATCGAAACTAATATATAAACAAAAATTATTAATAAAAGCTGATCAATAAAAGCAATCTGCCTTTTTGCATTTTTTCCATAATAAAATAGAATTATCCCTATTATTAATGATGCTAACAGTGTTGTGATATAAGAATTAACGCTTAAAAAATAATCAAAATAAGAAGAGTATAAAATATTTATAAATGATAAAATACTTACTGGAAAACAAAACAATCCTAAATAATAACTAATTCCTTTTAAGTTCATTATTAAATTGAGCTTATACTAAATATACTCTCAACTTCTTTTAATTGTTCTCTTTTTGCTAAAAAAACTACTAAATCTTCTTTTTCAAAAATGAAATCCGATCTAGGTATTATTACTTGGTCTTTACGAACTATGGCGCCTATTCGAATGTCTTCTGGTAGATTTGATTCTCTAATTTTCTTATTTAATAATTCTGAATTTTCTAAAATTTTAGCTTCAATAAATTCATATTCTCCATCAAGTAAAGAATATACTGTTCCAATTGTTCCTTTGTGGACATGTTCCATTATCCTAGAAACTGTAGTCATTCTTGGGTCAACTAAATCATCTATATTTAGTGAGTCTTGAAGTAAATTGTAATTTGTTTTGTTTACTATTGCTATTGTTCTTTTTTTTGATCCTGTTTTTTCTGCAAGTACGCATGCCATCATGTTATTTTCGTCATCATTGGTTAAGGCTAAAACAGTTTCAGACTCTTCAAGATTTGCTTCTTTAAGTATTTCTTCATCTAAAGCATCGCCATTTATTACTATAGAAGATGAAAGTTCATTAGCAATTTCTTCTGCTCTTTTTTTGTTTTTTTCTATTATTCTTACTCTGATATCTTCGAAATTAGTTTCTAGCATTTTAGCTAAATTTAAGCCGATATTTCCTCCGCCAATTATTAAAATATTTTTGGATATTTTTTCTTCGTGACCGAAAGCTTTAAGAATAGCGTTAAGTTGTTCACTGCTTACAACAAGATAAACATTGTCATCCTCCATTAATTTATCATTTTTCTTAAGATAAATAAATTTTTCTTTTCTTAAGGCTCCTAAAATGTTTGCTTTAAAATCAGGAAATTTTTTTGTTAAGTCTTTTATAGGTATGTTCTTGATTGGACAGTTTTTTTCTATTGATATTTCAAGCATCTTTACCTTACCATTGCCAAAAGGCACGTTATCTAATGATCCAGGAGCTTCAAGTCTTCTATACAATGATTTTGCTACTTCGAGCTCAGGAGAAATAATTACATCTATAGGAATATTAGACTTATTATAAAGTTTACCCCATTTGCCTTCTAAAAATTCTTTAGTGCGAATACGAGCAATTTTTTTAGAAACATTAAATAATGAGCTAGATAATTGACAAACAATCATGTTTGTTTCATCATTTCTGGTAACAGCAATAACCATATCTGCATTTTCTGCTCCTGCATTTTCAAGAACGGTCGGTAAAGTAGCTCTTCCTACAATACCTTTAACATCCTGTGTTTCATTAATCTTTTTTATATCTTCAGAAGATTGATCGATAACCGTAACTGAATGACCTTGTGCGGATAGTTGTTTGCTAATTGAAAAGCCGACTTTACCAGCTCCACATATGATTATATTCATTCTAGTTTATGCCTTTAATACCAAGAGATTTTAGTTTTCTGTGTAGAGCAGATCTCTCCATGCCTATAAAATCTGCTGTTTTTGATATGTTGCCATGATTTTTTTTAAGTTGAGTAATCAAGTATTCTTTTTCAAAATTTTCTCTGGCCTCTTTAAGGGGTGAAGAAAAAGATTTTTCTAAAATAGTTTTATCTGAAGAAACAGTAGTTGTAGCATTTAAGATATCACTAATAAGTTTATCGATATTGTCTTTGCTTTCGTTAGCAGATAAAATTGTAACTCTCTCTACAAGATTTCTAAGTTCTCTCACATTTCCAGGCCAACTATAAGTATATAAGTTATCATTATTAATATTTATCTTTGAAAGCTGAACCCCATTTATTTCTGAAAGTTTCTTTTTAAAATAATCAATTAACAGTGGAATATCTTCTGTTCTTGAAGTAAGAGAATTTAACTCAACTGGAACTACATTCAAACGGTGAAATAAATCTTCCCTAAACTTTCCTATTTCTACTAATTCTTTAAGATCTTTAGATGTTGAAGATATTAATCGTATATTAACATTAATATATACAGAACTATTTAAACGTTTGAATTTTTGGTCAATTAGCACTCTTAAAATATTTGCTTGAGTTTCAAAAGGTATCTCTGAAACTTCATCAATTAATAATGTACCTTTGTTTGCTCTTTCCAAGGCTCCAAAAGATATATTTCCATCAATTTCTTCTCCAAATAATTCTTTTTCATATGTTTTTTCTTTTAATAAAGCTGCGTTTAAAATTACAAAAGGTTCTTTTGATCTTTGAGAATTTTTATGTATCTTTCTAGCTACTAATTCTTTACCAGAACCTGTTGGTCCTGATATTAAAACTCTGCTTTCAGAACTTGCTAATTTTTCTATGGTTTTTTTAATCTTTATAATTGATGGACTTTTTCCAATTAGATCGAAAGAGTGAAATAATTTATCCTCAATTAAATCTTTTTCTTTTTTAAGTGATGCATTTTCTAGAGCTCTATTCACATAATTCAAAATTTTTTCTGTAGAAAAAGGCTTTTCTATAAATTCATAAGCCCCGAGTCTTATTGCCTCAACAGCAATTTGTACCGTCGCATGTCCTGAAATCATTATAACTGGAGTTGATCTATTTTTATTTATAACCATTTTAAGTAAGTCAATACCGTCTTTATCTGTTTTATCTAATTTAATATCAATAATAGCAAGATCAGGTGATTTTTTATTTATTTCTAAAACTGCTTGATCGTAATTTGCAGCAGAACGGATAGCGAAATTTTTTTCTTTTAAGATATTACAAATTAAAAATCGTATATCTGGGTTGTCGTCTATTACTAATATTTCTTTATACATTTATTTTTGGAAATGAAAGCTCAATAGTTGTACCATTACTGTTCTCATTATTTTTAATTAAAAAATTGCCCGAATGTTCATTTATAATTTTGTTAACAATTGGTAAGCCTAATCCTGTACCTTTTTTTTTTGTAGTGAAATAAGGCGTCATTACTTTTTTTTTGTCCGGTATGCCTGTGCCATTATCAATTAACTTAACCATTATATAGTCATTATTGCTAATAATTTCTATGCCAATTTTTCCTTTAAAATTAGGGTTTTTTTGGATTTTATCAGAAAAAGACTCTTCTGAGTTTTTAATAAGATTAATAAACACTCTATTTAGTTGGTCGCCATCACCTTTAATCAAGAAAAGATTTTTACTTTTAATAAGATTAATTTCACTTTTAGATGCGATGTTTACAAAATCAATTGATTTTTTTATTACATCTAAAAGATTAATCTTTTTAAAAATAGGCCTCGGCATTCTTGCAAAATTAGAAAATTCATTTACTAAATTCTCAATATCTTTAATTTGCCTATTTATTGTTTCTAAATATTTATCAAACTCCACTTTTTCACCTGAAATTTTAGAGGAATATTTTTCTTTTAATCTATCAATAGATAATTGAATTGGAGTTAAAGGGTTTTTTATCTCATGGGCAAGTTTTCTAGCTACTGACTCCCAAGCTTCATGTCTCTCGGTTGATAAAAGTTTATCTTGTTGTATTTTTAATCTTTCAATCATAGAATTAAAATTCTTATTCAAAATTTTAAATTCCTCATCTGACTCTATATTTGGGACTTTAACATTTAATGCCCCTTTACTTATTGCTTCAGATGCACCAATAAGATTAATTATAGGCTTAGTAAGTCTAGATGCAAATGTAATAGCTATTGATGTTGACAAAAATAATAACAAGGTAACTACAATAATATAAATTATTGCAAAGGTAACTTTGATGCCAGTTTGACTGTTTTCAACTGAATAATAAAAACTTACTGCTTGTTCTGTTTCGTTTAAATATCTTAATATTTCTGGATCAATATTTCTTGAAATATATAAGTATGTATCGACTAAAGAATTTAATTTAGTCATTGCAGTAGTTTTATTTTCTAGATTATTGGTAACAAATACTGGTTTACCCTCTAATGCTTGATCGTAATCCTCATCAGATGGAATTATAAACTCATCGCTCAAATCTCTAACGTCTGAAATCAGAATATTGCCCTGGCTATCGATTAAGTAAACATCATCCACTCTTCTCAAAATTTTTTCAGATTTCATGATTTGTTCAAATCTATTTTGGTTGGAATAAAATAATTCAGAAGCTCTATTTAGCCCGACGCTCATAAGTATTACATCTGATTTAACATTATTTTTACTTTCTTCTAGATAATTTTTCGCAACATCGTAAGAATTATTTACTGCATTTGTAATCTGATTGTCGAAATATTTTTGAATACCAAAATTAAAAAGAAATAATGAAAATACTGCAACTACTAGTGAGGGAATTAATGTAAAAACTGAGAATATTGAGATATACTTTAAGTTAGTTCTAGACCCCGCCTTATTTCTTTTTCCAGTATAATAAAATCTATAAAAATTTTTAAAAATTAAGGTAAAAAATATTAATAATAATACTATATCGATTATGAGTAAAATTTGTAAATTTTGGTCAGACAGGGGTACAAACCCTTCATTAATGAAGGTTAAAAATGTTATAATCCCCATGAAAATACATAAAAATGAAGATAAAATAATCCAATTAAAGTTTTTTATAATTTTAAACATTCTATATAAGCGTTAATTATTCATATAAATATAATATAAATTTATACAATGAATTTTTGTTTAATCATTCTAGCAGGAGGTAATAGCCATAGATTTAAGTCTTATATAGGCAAACCATATCAAAAAATCGCAGGTAAATCATTAATAGAAATTAATATCAATAAAGCTCGTCAATTCAGACAAATTAAAAAGATAGTTCTTGTTTATAATAAAAAAGACTCAAAACGGGTCAAATCTTTGAAACTTAAAAATGTTAAGATAATCTTAGGTGGAAAAACTCGGCAACAATCAACGTTCAATGCTTTGAGATACTTAAATAATAAAACAGGGATTTCGAAAGTTTTAATTCATGATGTTGCTAGACCTAATTTTTCGTTAAATTTATTTCATTCAATTTTAAAAAACATGAAAAATGCTAGGGCTGTAGTTCCAAAAATAGATATTCAAGATGCCGTAAAGCAAAAAATCGACTCGAGCCTGTGTGAATATATTTTAGGCAAAAGTAGAAATAATTTATTTCTTACTCAAACTCCTCAAGCTTTTAACTTAAGAGAAATATATCATTTGCACAAATATAATGCAGCCAAATATAAAGATGACGACATCTCATTATATATGGATTTAAATAAAGTTAAGTTTTTACAAGGTGAAAAGAGTAACTTTAAGATTACTGATTTAGAAGATTTTAAAAACTTGAAAAATATTTATAAGTCCAATCAAAGTATTGGGATAGGTTTCGATGTTCATAGGCTTGTTCCAAAAAGAAAACTTTTTTTGGCTGGTTTAAAAATTAAATCACCTTTAGGAACATTAGGTCATTCTGATGGAGACCCAGTATTGCATTCAATTACAGATGCAATCCTTGGAGCTTGTAAAATGGGAGATATTGGTCAAATGTTTTCAGATAGAAGTAAGAAATTTAAAAATATAAGATCAACAATTTTACTACAAGAAGTAGTTAAAAAGATAAAAAATAAAGGGTACTTTATAAATAATATAGATATAAATATTATTACTCAAACTCCAAAAATTAAAAAATTTAAAAATAAAATGATAAATAATATCTCTAAACTTTGTGAAATTTCAAAAAAACAAATAAATATAAAAGGTAAGACAACAGAAAAATTAGGTGTTATAGGAAAAGAAAAAGCTATTGCTTGTGAGGTGATAGCTTCAGTAATCAAATATGATTAAAAATATAAATTTTTTATTTGTAACTTTTTTCGGAATTGGAACTATTAGATACGCTCCTGGTACAATAACTTCATTAATAACCACAATTTTATTATTTAGTTCATTTCATATTTTAAATTTATCAAACACTCTTATCTTAATAGTATTAATTGTAACTTTTCTGTATGCCTTTTTAGCAGTCGCAAAATATATAGAAGAAGAGACTAACAAAGATCCTAAAGAGGTAGTTATTGATGAAGTGATTGGCCAATCCATACCTATTTATCTATATGAAGTAGCTCATGGAGCAACTAAGGACCCAAAAGAAGCTATTTTATTTTATGTATATATTTTTATTTTGTTTAGATTTTTCGATATAAAAAAACCATTCCCTATAAACTTTTTTGATAAAAAGTTTAAAAACAGTTTTGGCGTTATCATAGATGATGTAATTGCAGGGTTTTATGTTGTATTAACTTTAATAATATTTATGGTTGTTAAGTCAAAATTATTTACATGAACTTAAGTAAGAAAATTATATCAATTCTACAAAGAAAAAAAATTAAATTAGCTATTGTTGAGTCTTGCACTGGAGGAATGCTCTCGAGCTATATTACTTCGGTGAGCGGTGCCTCTAAAGTATTTTCAATGGGCTTAATCACATATTCTAACCAAGCTAAAATAAATATTTTAAAAGTACCAAAAAAAGTCATTCGAAAATATGGCGCGGTAAGTATTCAGTGTTGTTTATCAATGGTCAATAATTTGAGTAAAATTAGTAAGTGCAAAGTTTGTATTTCTATAACTGGAATTGCAGGTCCTAAAGGTGGTACTAAACAAAAACCAGTTGGACTTGTTTATATTGGACTAAAAAATGGAAAAAAAGTAATCGTAAGCAAAAATATTTTTAAAAAAAAGAGTAGATCTTATATTCAGAAAGCTACAGTAAAGAAAGCTCTTAACTTAATTTTAAAGCAAATATAGTTTAAACTGGATAACTAAATTCTGGATTTACAATAACTTCTAATAGGTGTGCTGCAAAACTATTTAAAAGTAAAAAAATGCAAAAAACATTTATATAAAGCACAAATACTAAAGCATTTCTGGCTCTTTTTCTTTGCCTTAATTTCTTGTCCTCTGGAATCCATTCTTTACTGGGTGATTTAAAGTCATAAGAAAACATCCAATAAGTCAAATCACTTTCATTGGGATCGCCTGTTCTAATTTTTTTTATGTAATTAGATAAAAACTTAAATAATAAGAAAAAAAGTATTAACAATGAAGATATTATAAACATTATTTGAATAGTTTAATCGCTCTAACCTCAAAAGCTTTAGCAATTTTATTTAAACCAAGCTCAAAAGATTTTTTCATTATCCCATTCAAAATTGGATTTTTCAATTCAAAATCAATAAAAAACTCCAGCTGTGTCGAATTGTTTACTTCCTTAAACTTCCACTCATTTTTTAGATGTTTTAGTGGTCCATCAAGATTAGTTACTATAATTGTATCTTTTTCTTTGTAATAAGACACGTGACTTGAGAAAGTTTCATTGAGAATGCTCTTCCCTACTTTTAAATCTCCGTTAAAGGTAATTAGATCTTCGATTTCATTTCTATCAGAAACTTTACCTTCAATGCACCAAGGAACAAATTCTGGATATTTTTCAATATCAAGAACCATTTCTATAAGCTGTTCTTTTTTACAGGGAATAATTTTTTTTATTGTAGCTGATGACATTTAAGTCTTTTATTTCTTGCATCTTGCAACTTTTTAAAATCGTCATCGGCATGATATGAAGATCTTGTAAGTGGAGAGGAAGATACTAATAAAAAACCTTTTGTTTTTGCAATTGTTTCCAATTCTTTAAATTCATTTGGAAGATAATATCGATTAAGAGGATGATGTTTAGTTGAAGGTTGTAAATATTGTCCTATAGTTAAAAAATCCACTTCAGCAGATCTTAAATCATCCATAACTTGAATAATCTCATCTTTATTTTCTCCAAGGCCTACCATTACTCCAGATTTGGTAAATACTTTTTTATTATGTTGCTTTGCATTTTTTAAAAGTTCTAAAGAAGCAAAATATCTTGCGCCTGGTCTTACTGTTGTATAAAGCCTAGGAACAGTTTCAATATTGTGATTAAAAACATCGAGATCAGCTTCAAGAATTTTTTTATACGAATTCCCTTTTCTTAAAAAATCAGGAGTTAAAACTTCAATAGAAGTATTTGGATTTTTTTCTCTAGTCGCTTTTACCACTTTATAAAAATGTTCAGATCCACCATCCTTAAGATCATCTCTATCTACAGAAGTTATCACTACATGTTTCAAGTTTAATTTCTTAACAGCATTCGCAATTTTAAAGGGTTCAAATATATCTAGTTTTTCTGGTTTACCTGTTTTAACATCACAAAAAGCACAAGCTCTAGTACATGTATCGCCCATAATCATAAAAGTTGCATGTTTTTTGCTCCAGCACTCTGTTATGTTAGGGCAATTAGCCTCTTGGCATACAGTGACGAGGTTATTCTGATTTACAACTTGTTTAGTTTGAAAAAAAATTTTTGAGTCAACAATCTTAGACCTAATCCAAATTGGTTTTTTTTTTATAGGATTGTTAGGCTTATTAACTTTTTCTGGATGTCTAACTTTATCACTCATTTTAATTTAATCAAAATTTCGTCTTTAGTTCCGTATTTTAATTTTTCTCTGTATAACATATCTAGATAATCTAGATCATTACTAATTATTAATTTTATCTTATGTTTCAAATCTATTAGTTCATTGTTAAGATTTTTTTCTTTAATAGTAAGCTCTTCGTAAATTTTTGTTTTTTCAAAATATGAGACTAGTCCTCTTTCTCCACCGACAAGATTAATCCCTATATAAAGGGTTAAAAATATATTTAGTAGTATAAGTTTTCTCTTTTTTAAACTTTCAATAAGCCGCATATTCAGATTTTAGCCATTTTAACATGATTTCCAAGTTCTTCTTCGATGCGTAACAACCTATTATATTTAGCCACTCTTTCAGATCTTGCTAGAGATCCTGTTTTAATCTGGGATGATTCTGTACCAACAGCAAGATCTGCAATAAATGTGTCTTCTGTATCTCCAGATCTATGAGAAATAATAGTATTAAAATTTGCTTTTTTCGCAATTGAGATAACCTCTAATGTTTCGGACAAGGTTCCAATTTGATTGGGTTTAACTAGAATACTATTTGCAGATCTATCAGCTATTCCTTTTTTTAATCTTTTTGGATTGGTTGCTAATAAGTCGTCTCCAACAATTTGAACGTCTTTACCAATCTCAGATGTAATTTTTTTCCAAGAATTCCAGTCTTCTTCGGCAAAAGGATCTTCTATTGATTTAATAGGATAGCTCGACGTTAATTTTTTATAATAAGAAATAACATCATCAACTGAACTAAAATTGCTTGATTGAATTGAATAATGGCCTTTTTTATTAACTAATTCGTTAGCAGCTACATCCAAACAAATTACAACATCTTTACCAGGAATTAGCTTTGATTTTTCTATAGCATTTATTATTAATTCAAGAGCTTCTTCATTGGTATTAATAGATGGAGCAAAACCTCCTTCATCGCCAACATTAGTAAGCATTTTCTTTGATTTTAATAAACTTTTTAAATTTTGAATAACATGAAAACATTTTTCTATTGCATCAATAAAATTTATTGCTGAGTCTGGTCTAATCATAAACTCTTGAATATTTAAATCATTATCTGCATGAGCGCCTCCATTAATAATATTCATCAATGGATTAGGTAAGGAGAAAGTTTTTCCTAAATTTTTATATAGTGGTTTTTTAGCTGATAAAGCTGCTGATTTTGAGTTAGCTAAAGATACAGCCAAGGTTGCGTTCGCACCAAGATTTCTTTTATTTTCACTTCCATCTAAATCTAATAAGATTTTATCAACTTTAGTTTGATTGGCTGGATCCTCTCCTTTTAAATTCGATGCGATATCTTTATTAATATTTTCAATAGCTTTTTTTACACTTTTACCTAAAAAATTATTTTTATCTTGATCTCTTAGTTCGTAAGCTTCAAAAGCTCCTGTTGATGCGCCTGATGGTGATATAGCAGTCGCGGAAATATCATTGTCTAAAAAAATTTCAGCTTCAACAGTTGGGTTTCCTCTACTGTCAAAAACTTGACGACCTTTAACGTTGGTTATTTTTGCCATTTAATTATTTTTTAATTAAATTATCTATTTCTGATAATTTTTTTAATAAACTTTTCATCTCATTTAATGGCACCATATTTGGACCATCTGATGGCGCATTATCCGGATCTTCGTGTGTTTCGATAAAAATTGCTCCAACACCTACAGCAACAGCAGCTCTAGCTAAATGGGGAGTAAATTCTCTTTGACCTCCACTTTTATCCCCCATCCCACCAGGTTGTTGAACAGAATGAGTAACATCAAAGACAATCGGAAAACCTAATTTTGACATAATAGGTAATGCTCTCATATCTGATACCAAAGTATTGTAACCAAAACTTGCGCCTCTCTCTGTAATTAAAATATTTTTATTTCCAGAGTCCTCAATTTTTTTAACTACATTGGCCATATCCCATGGGGCTAAAAATTGACCTTTTTTGACGTTAATAATTTTTCCTGTTTTTGCAGCAGCGATGAGCAAATCTGTTTGACGGCATAAAAATGCAGGTATTTGCAAAACATCAACATGATCAGAAACAACTGAACATTGCTCTGCTGTATGAACGTCTGTTAAAACTGGAACGCCAACTTCTTTTCTTATTTTATCGAAAATAGGTAAGGATTTTTCTAATCCCATACCTCTTTTTCCTTTAAGGCTTGTTCTATTAGCTTTGTCAAAAGAAGTTTTGTAAATTAAATTTATTCCAATCTCAGAGGTAATTTTCTTAAGTTCGGTTGAAATTTTTATTGCATGAGACTCATTTTCCAGCTGGCAAGGGCCTGCGATTAAGGTAAATGGTTTGTCATTAGCAATATCAAAATTAGAGCATTTTATTTTACGATTTATCATTTTTTCGAATTGATTTTTGCAGCCTTTATAAATGATGAGAATAATGGATGTGGAGTTAAAGGTCTAGATTTAAATTCAGGATGAAATTGAACTCCTATAAACCAAGGATGATCTTTTAATTCTATAATTTCTGGTAGTTTGTTATCTGGAGATAAGCCTGAAAAAATCATTCCCTTGTTTTCAAAATCTTCTTTATAATTAATGTTAACTTCATATCTATGGCGATGCCTTTCCTCAATTTTCAAAGAATTATAAATTTTACTTATTTTTGTGTCTTTTTTAAGTATTGCTTCATAGCTTCCTAGTCGCATAGTTCCACCTAGATTTTTATCAGTTCCTTTCATTAATTTTCCATCCTTCACCCATTCGTTCATCAAACCTACAACTGAAGCTTTTGATGAACCAAACTCGCTTGATGTTGCGTTTTTGATATTCATTTTATTTCGAGCAAATTCAATAACAGCCATTTGCATTCCAAAACAAATGCCCAAAAATGGTATTTTATTTTTTCTAGCATAATTTATCGCTGCAATTTTTCCTTCAGTGCCTCTTTTTCCAAAACCACCTGGTATCAAAATTGCTGATACTTCTTTTAATTTATTATTTATTTCTTTTGGTTTTAAATGATCAGACTCAATTCTAACTAAGTTAATTTTTAAATTATTGGCTATACCTCCATGTGTTAATGCTTCGTCAAGAGATTTATAGGCGTCTTTGAGTTCTACATATTTTCCAATTATTGCGATATTAACTTTATTTTTTGTATTTAAAACTAATTTAGTAATTTTTTTCCAAGGTTGGAGATTGACTTTCTTTTTAGATTTAACCTTGAAGAATTTTAATACCCTTTCGTCCAGTTTCTCCTTATTAAAGCTTATTGGAGCTTCATATATTGTTTTAACGTCAACTGTTTCAATTACATCGTCAATAGAAACGTTACAAAATAAAGAAATTTTCTTTCTTTGATCTAAAGGTATAGATCTTTCTGATCTGCAAATAATAATATCTGGTTGAATACCAATGCTTCTTAATTCTTTGACTGAATGTTGAGTGGGCTTTGTCTTTATTTCATCAGAAGCTTTCATGTAAGGAACTAATGTAAGGTGTATGAATAAAGTATTTTTTCTACCTAATTCGTTTGAAAATTGTCTTATAGCTTCTAAAAATGGTAGGCTTTCTATATCTCCTACTGTTCCACCTATTTCACAAATAACAAAATCTTCTTTAGAGACATCGTTTTTAATAAACTCTTTTATTCTATTGGTTATGTGGGGAATAACTTGTACAGTTTTACCTAGGTATTTACCTTGTCTTTCTCTTTTTAAAACATCATTGTAGATTTTACCTGTAGTTATATTGTCAGATTTTTTAGCTGAAATTCCAGAAAATCTTTCATAGTGACCTAGATCTAAATCTGTTTCCGCTCCATCGTCAGTGACAAACACTTCGCCATGTTGGAAAGGACTCATTGTGCCTGGGTCAATATTTAAATAAGGATCAAGCTTTCTAATTCTAACTTTATATCCTCTTGATTGTAATAAATAAGCTAGTGATGCAGATGATAAACCTTTACCTAAAGATGAAACCACGCCGCCAGTTACGAATATATATCGCGCCATGGAAGAATGTTATACTTTAAAAATATTAAAATATAAAGTATTAAATTTATTTTGATTGAGGAATTTGAGGAAGATTAGAATTTTCTTCTTCTTCCTTTTCAAGAACAGATTGTGTTTCACGGAGTTCATCTCTAGAAATTGCAACTATAGCAACACTACAAATAATAAACAATGTTGCGATAATCGAAGTAAATTTAGTAAGGAAGCTTCCCATAGATCTAGCTGTTGTGAAATTATCTTGTGAAACACCTAAACCAAGCGCTCCGCCCTCAGATTTTTGCAACAAAACCGCAATCACTAAAATTATTGCAAGAATAATATTAACTGTTATAAGTAAATTCTCCATATCGCTTATCTATAGTATTTCTTTATTATATCAATAAATTTTTTAGATGATTTCGATGCTCCACCTATTAAAAAACCATCTAATTCTGTAATTTGTTTAAATAAGTGAATATTTCTATCATCGACTGATCCACCGTATAACACTGGTACACTGCCTGCTTTGAAGATATTTTTTAGTACTTTTTTTATATATGTAACTGTCTTTAATAAATCTTTTTGGTTAGGTATTTTTCCAGTTCCTATAGACCAAATCGGCTCATAAGCTACGATGATATTTTTTTTATTAAATTTTTTTTCTAAAACTTTGATAAGTTGTTTTTTTAAAATTTGGTAAGTTTCTTTTTTTTTTTTTTTGAGTCTTATTTTCACCAATACAAAAAACTACTTTTAAGTTATTCTTAATAGAAAAGCTCACTTTTTCTTTCAAAATCAAATCTGTTTCACCTTCTGCTCGATTATCAGAATGACCTATAAGAGTATATCTGGCGCCAACTTTTTTTATCATATAAGGACTTATTGCCGAAGTATTAGAGGAAAATAGATCTTTTTGATAACAATTTTGAGATCCTATCGTTATGTTTTTTTTTTTAAATTGCTTAGAGAAAGACTGTAAAAGCGTATAAGGTGGAGTAATAATTACTTTATATCTGTTTCTGTTTTTATCTTTAGATGTGAAATAATTAATCTTATTAAGTATATTAATTGAATTTGGAACACCAAACATTTTCCAATTTCCAATAAAATACTTCATTATTTGCCTTAATTTAAAATTTGATTTATAGGTGTATAATTTTAATACTTTTAAATTAATAAAATGACAACTTCAATAGGAAAATTATCAAAATCATTTTTTGTAAAGCTTCTAGTGGGTATCATTATTTTACCTTTTGTTTTTTGGGGAATGGGCGATGTTTTTAGAGGTGGAAATCAAAATGTTATTGCCACCATCGACTCAAAAAAAATAAGCACCCAGGAATTTATGAATTATTTAAATCAATTAAATTTGAATAACGAACAAATTAAAAATTTACCTAAAACGGACTTAATTGAAAAAATTTTATCACAATATATTGGCAAAAGAGTAATGGCTTTAGAAATACAAGATTCTGGAATAGTTGTTAATGATAATTCTTTAAGGGACATTATCAAAAATGATCAACTTTTTTTTAAAAACAAAAAATTTTCAAGGACTGAATACGAAAAGTTTTTACTTAAAAGTGGTACAACAGCATCTGTATTTGAAAAAAATATAGCAGAACAAGAGTCTAAGAGACAATTTTTAGATTTGCTTGCAAGCGGAATAGTAATACCAAATAAATTAATTCAAAAAGCTTATAATAAAGAAAATCAAATTAAAAAAATAAAATATATTGATCTCGATACATACTACTCGATAAATCCCCCATCTAAAGATAAAATCGAAGAGCTTTACGAAAAAAATAAAGACTCTTTTATTAAAGAATTTAAATCAATTCAGTTCGCAGAAATATTACCTCAATTATTATCAGGAAATAATAAATATGATGAAGCCTTTTTCAAACAATTGGATATTTTGGAAAATAATGTTTTAGACGGACAATCTTTTAACGACGTTGTTGATGAAAAAAATTTAAAAAATATAAAAATTACAAGTATAGACTCTAAGAAGAAAGATAAAGATAATAATGAAGTTAAAAATATTTCTGATGAACTTTTTCAAAAAATAAATTCTATACAAAACGAAAAATCCCCTCAGATATTAAAAATTAAAAATAAATATTTTATTGCTGAAATTGAGTCTGTAGAACGTATAAAAAAATCTTTAGATAATCCAGATGTTTTGAAAGTTTTAAATGCACAGGTAAGTTTTTTGAATAAAATAGAAAAAAATACGTCTATTGTGAAAGATATAAGCATGGGTGGATTTGATAAAAATAAAATTGAGAAGTTTGCAGGAGATAATAAGTTGGAAATAAAAGATTATACAATTACTAGCATGAAAGAAAATGAAATCTTTAGCGAAGGAATCATAAAAAGAATTTTTGAAATGAAAGATGGCACAGTAGATTTAATTACAGATAGTAAATTAACCAATAATTTTTTAGTTTTATCATTTAAGACTAATTATAAAAGATTAGACAGAAATTCAGACAAATTTGAGCAATACCAGGCGAAAGCCAAGCTAGATTTAGTAAATAAGATTTATGGAATTTATGATGTAAACTTAAACCAAAAATATAAAGTAGAACTTAATAGAAAAACAATTGATAGGGTAAAAAATTCTTTTTAATGAAAATTAATACCAATCTTAAGAACTTTAAACAAATACACCTAAGAAAAAAAAATCAGATTTTATTTAGAACAAGAACTTGTAAACAGTATCAAAAGGTAGAAAATTTATTTAGATTCTTATTGGCTGAAAAGAATAGTTTCATTTTTGAGTCTGTAGAAAAAGGTAAAATCAAAGGTCGATATACAATAATAGGATATAATCCAGATAAGATATGGGATGTAAATAAAGACAGAATAACAATAGATAGCCAAGGGAAAAAAAGGACTTTTAAGGCCAAACCTTTGGATTATATTAATAAATTAATCAAAAACTTTAATATAAAGATACCAAGAAACTTACCCTCTATGTCATCAATGTTAGTCGGTTATTTTTCATATGATGTAATTAGATATGTTGAAAAAATTCCTAACAAATGTTTTGATGATCTTAAAATACCTGATGTAAGATTATCTAGACCTAGAAATTTGGTTATTTACGATAATCAAAAAAAAAAAGATTTATTATATAGAAAACGTCTATTCAGATATAAAAATCAAAAATTTAGATGAATTTTATAATTCCGTTATAGAAAGATTTAATTTGTTTGAAGATTATGAAAACATTAGACTACCAGAAGAATTTACTTATAAGATTAATAAAAATTTAGTTAAGTCAAATACTTCTAAAAAAAAATTTAAGTCCCTGGTAAAAAAAGCAAAAAAATATATTTCTAGAGGTGATATATTTCAAGTCGTTCTTAGCCAACGTTTTGAAAGAAAATTGGAGAAAAGACCATTAGAAATTTACAATTATTTAAGAAAATCAAATCCTTCACCTTTTATGTTTTATTTTAATTACAAAGATTTCAATGTATTAGGAAGTAGTCCAGAAATTTTAGTCAGGTTAAGAAAAAATCAAGTTACTATAAGACCTATAGCTGGTACCAGACCTAGGGGTAAAAATCAAAAAGAAGACAAAAAATATGAACTAGATTTACTTAAGGATAAAAAAGAATTAGCTGAGCACCTAATGCTTTTAGATTTAGGAAGAAATGACGTTGGTAAAGTAGTAGAAATAAATTCTGTGAAAGTAACTGAAAAATTTAAAGTAGAAAAATACTCACACGTCATGCATATTGTTTCAAATGTCATAGGAAAATTTAATAACAAATTTTCTTTATTTGAAACCTTGCTATCTGGTTTTCCAGCTGGAACGGTAAGTGGAGCTCCTAAGATAAGAGCAATGGAAATAATTGATGAATTAGAAAAAAATAAAAGAAAACTTTATGCTGGTGGTATTGGATATTTTACTCCAAATAATGAGTTTGATACATGCATAGCTCTACGGACTGCTGTAATAAAAGATAAAAAATTTTATGTTCAAGCTGGAGCAGGAGTAGTGGCGGATAGCAAACCTGAAAAAGAATATGCCGAAACTGTCAATAAAGCAAAAGCATTAATGAAAGCTACAGATTAAGATGATGAAGATCCTACTAATAGATAATTATGATAGTTTTACTTATAATCTTTTTCATTATATTTCTAAATTTAGGAATAATGTTGATGTGATAAGAAATGATAAAATTGACTCAAAAACTATATTTAAAAAAGGATATAGTAAGATTGTTATATCTCCTGGACCTGGAAACCCTGATCAAGCAGGTAATTGTATTAAAATTGTAAAAGAAGTTTATAAAAAGATACCCATTCTTGGCGTATGTTTAGGTCATCAAATTATTGGTCAAGTTTTTGGTGGTAGAGTAATCCAGGCCAAAAATTTAATGCACGGTAAAACTAGTAAAATTAAACATTTCAAAATAGGTTTGTTTAAAAATATAGAAAATAATTTTGAAGCTACTCGATATCATAGTTTAATTGTAGAGAGCAAAAGCTTACCAAAAGACCTAGTTATTACTGCTGAAACTCAAAATAAAACAATAATGGGCTTAATGCATAAACAATACAATATTCATGGATTTCAATTCCACCCAGAAAGTATAAGTACAAAAGTTGGTATGAAATTAATCAAAAACTTTATAAATAATAATTATGTCTAATATAGTTGAAAAATTAAATAAAGGTCAAAATCTTACATTTGAAGAAAGTAAATCTCTATTTAACGAACTCATGGAAGGAAAATATAATGAAAGTTCAGTAATTGAAATATTAGAGTCTTTTTTAAAAAAAGGAGAAACAAAAGATGAATTAGCTGGAGGAATTTATGTTTTAAGAAATAAGGCCAATAAAGTACAAGCAGATCAATTTACCATTGACACTTGTGGAACAGGTGGAGACGGTCAAAATTCACTCAATATTTCTACAGCAGCAGCAATTGTATTGGCAAGCATGGGTATAAAAGTAGCAAAACATGGTAACAAAGCTGTTTCTTCAAATTGCGGTTCAGCTGACGTATTGGAAGCTCTTAAAATAAATATCAATTTAAAACCAAATGAAGTTGAAGAAAATATAAAAAAATTTAATTTTGCTTTTATGTTTGCACCAAACTATCACTCTGCAATGAAACATGTCGGTCCAGCTAGAAAAAAAATGGGAAAAAAAACAATATTCAATTTAATTGGTCCATTAAGTAGTCCAGCCCAAGTTAAAAGACAAGTAATAGGTGTGTATGATAAGAAATGGATGAAACCATTTGCTGAAGCTTTGAAAGATAACGGGGTTATTCATGCCTACATAATACATAGCGACGATGGTATGGATGAAATTTCCCCTTTTGCAAAAACAAACATAGTTGAATTGAAAAAAGGAATTATTAATGAATTTGTAATTGATCCTAAAGTACTTGGTATTGATGCTAGTAATAAAGAGAATTTAAAAGGAAAAAATGCTGAATATAATTCGGAAAAAATTATAGAAATTTATAAAGGTAAAACTAATGAATTTTCTCAATCTGTAGCACTTAACGTAGCAGCTGGTTTAATTGTGTCTAATCATGAAAATAACTTTAAATCAGCTTTTGAGAAAGCTACAAATCATTTAAATTCGGGTAATGTGCATCAATATTTAATAAAAATCCAATCAACCTAATGACTAATTTTTTAGAAAAAATAATAGAAGATAAAAAAGAATCTTTATTTCAAATCAAAAAAGAAAAATCATTAGACTCACTGGAAAAAAAAATAAAAGAATTAAAGTTTTTTTATAATTTTAAGCATGCTTTAGAAAAAAATAAAGGAGTTTCTATAATAACTGAAATAAAAAAAGCTAGTCCTTCTGCAGGAACCTTAATAAGTAATTTTAATCACCTTGATTTGGCAAAAATGTACATAGAAAACAATGCTACGTGCCTATCAGTTTTAACTGAAGAAAAGTACTTTTTGGGAAAATTAGAATATATAAGTGAAATAAAGAATAAATTTAATATACCTATTTTGGCTAAAGATTTTTTTATAGATCCCTATCAGATAGCTTTATCAAAAAGCTTTGGAAGTGATTGTATATTACTTATAGTTGCTGCTCTTAATGGCAGCCAAGCAAATGAAATATATTCAGAGGCATTGAAACATAATTTATCTGTAATCGTTGAAGTTCATAATCAAAAAGAGGCTGAGGAAGCCTTAAAATTCGAAAATGCTTTAATTGGCATCAATAATAGAAATTTAAAAACTTTAAATGTTTCTCTAAATAATACGATATCTATCTATGAAGTTGTAAAAGCTCATAAAGGGCCTATTATCTCCGAAAGTGGAATTAAAAACGAAAATGATGCTAAGTATATTTACGAAAAAACTGGCATAAAAAACTTTCTAATAGGAGAATCACTTTTGAAATCTGACAGACCAAGTGAGTTAATGAGGAAATTAATTCAAATTAATCAATAAATTAGCCCTTTATTTAAAGTTGAAATATTAAAAGAACTTTTATAGAACATAGATGTACGAGGTTTGTTCTATGCTTACAAAAAAACAAAAAAACTTATTAATTTTTATTAATAAAAAAATTAGATCTACAGGAATTTCCCCTTCTTATGAAGAGATGAAAAATTCACTCAACCTTAAGTCGAAATCAGGAATACATAGACTAATTTCCGCATTAGAAGAAAGAGGTTTTGTTAAAAGACTTGCTCATAAAGCTAGAGCTTTAGAGGTAGTAAAACTTCCTGAAAATGCAAGTGCGAATGATATTTTTAATACTTTTACACCAAGCGTGATTAAAGGTGGGCTAGATAAAAATAATAATAAATCAACGAATGTTTCCGTTTTAGGTAGCATTGCAGCAGGAACGCCTATAGAGGCCATTCAACAAGAAATTGATAAGGTAGCTCTCCCCGAAGATTTACAAAATAATGGTGAACATTATGGACTAAAAGTAAAGGGAGACTCTATGATCGAAGCTGGAATTTCTGACGGGGATACTGTTATAGTTAAGAAAGCTTCCAACGTTGATAGTGGTCAAATCGCAGTCGTCTTAATAGATGACCAAGAAGCTACTTTAAAAAGAGTTAGAAAAAAAGGTAATACTATAGCTCTTGAAGCTGCAAATCGTAACTATGGAACAAAAATTTATGCAGCGAATAGAATAAAAATTCAAGGTAAACTTGTTTCTTTGTATAGAAACTTTCATTAAAATAGTCTAATTTATATAAATGTCTTTTAATTGTAGGTTTGCGCCCTCTCCTACTGGGCCTCTTCATATAGGTGGGGTAAGAACAGCTTTGTTTAATTGGCTGCTTGCTAAAAAAAACAAAGGTAAATATTTTCTAAGGATTGAAGATACAGACAAGGAAAGGTCTAAAGATGAATTTAAAAAACAGATTATCTCATCATTAGCTTGGCTTGGTATAGAGCATGATGGTGAAGAATATATTCAATCTAAAAATATTTCTAAACATATTGCTGTTGCTGAAAATCTTCTAAAAAAGGGATTTGCATATAAGTGCTATTGTTCTGAGGAAGAAATTAATGAACAAAAAGAAAAATGTAAAAAAAAAGGGTTACCTTATGTTTACAACAGAAAATGGAGAGATGCTAAAGAACTAAAAATTCCAGGGAATGTTCAACCAGTTGTAAGATTTAAAAGTAAAATTTCAGGTAACACAATAATTAAAGATTTAGTACAAGGACAAAGGAATATTTCTAATTCTACAGTTGAGGATTTTATAATATTAAGAAAAGATAGTACTCCAACATACCAGCTATCGGCTACTGTTGATGATCATGAAATGAAAATTACTCACGTAATTAGAGGGGATGATCATATGATAAACTCATTTAAACAAAAACAAATTTACGATGCTATGGAATGGGAAGTTCCTTATTTTGCACACATACCTTTAATTCATAGTGAACAAGGAAAAAAACTATCAAAAAGGGATAATGCTTCTACGCTAGAAGATTATATTAAAATTGGAATAATTGCTGATGCGTTAAGAAATTATCTTTTAAGACTAGGTTGGTCTTATAAAGATAAAGAGATATTTACCAAGCAAGAAAGTATTGATTTGTTTGATTTAAATGGTGTTGGAAAATCTCCCTCGAAACTAGATTTATCTAGAATCTATTCAATTAATGAAAAATACATAAAGACTATTGATGAAAAAGATTTATTCAACTTCTTCAAAGAATATGTTTCAAAATATAAAAAACCTATCGATAAATCTAAAGAAGCTATCCTTTTAAAATCTATGGTTTTTTTAAAAAATAAAGCAAAAACTTTGGAGGATATCTGGAATAACTCTCAATATATTATCAATGATAAAATTGAGATAGGATCAGAAGATGAAAAACTAATCGATGACTTATCAAAAAAGGTAATTAAAGATTTCATCGCTCAATATGAAAAAATTAGCTCTTTATCTAGAGAAAATTTAGAACTGGTGATAAAATCGTTAATAGATAAATATAAGACTAACTTTAAGGGAGTTGGACAGCCACTAAGAATTGCTTTAGTTGGATCTAGATTTGGACCAGGTTTATATGATGTAATTTTATCTTTAGATAAAGCTGAAGTAATAAAAAGATTGAATAAAATTTAATGAAAGATGTAACGTCTTTTAGAACAAGAAAAAGCTCTTTTTATGATAAAAAATCTAATTCACCTTTTAAGATAAGTAGATCTAAATTTTTTAATTTCCTAAGCTGTAAACGATGTTTTTATTTAGATCGTGTTAAAGGTTTAAAGGAACCCTCAATGCCAGGGTGGGCACTTAATATTGCTGTTGATGAATTGCTCAAAAAGGAATTTGATCAATATCGAGAAGAACAGAAACCCCATCCAATAATGGTTAAGCATAATTTAAATCTTATTCCTTATAAGCATAAAGATTTAAATATTTGGAGAAATTCATTAAAGGGTGGAATTTCATATTTTGATGATAAAACGAATTTAATTATTCATGGTGGAATTGATGATGTTTGGTTTGATTTAAAAGAAAAAAAATTAGTTGTAGTTGATTATAAGGCCCAGTCATCAACTTATCCAATTAATGTTTCATCATACTTAAATGCAGAGTGGCATTTAAGTTATAAACTTCAAATGGATATCTATGTACATATTTTAAGAAAGATGAATTTCAAAGTTTCTGATTTATCTTACTTTTATGTTTGTAACGGTATTAAAACTAACAATAAATTTGATAACAAAATAGACTTTACAACAACATTAATACCTTACCGTGTTGACACTTCATGGATTGAAAATAAGTTATCTGAAATGAAAGATGTTTTAAACTCCGAAAAAGTTCCAGAAATAGAAAAGAGTTGTGAAAAGTGTGCTTATTTAAAAGGTGGAAAAGATTTTTTTTAATTAATTATCTATTATTATTCTCATTGTCATCGTTAGATGATTGATCTGTATTTTCTGGTTGAGTCTCTTCTTGTTGTTCCGGTTCTGGTTCAGGGCTAGACTCTGTTTCAGGTGTGGTTTCAGGTTCAGGTGTGGTTTCAGGTTCAGGTGTGGTTTCAGGTTGTTGATTTGATTCTTCTCTTCCAATATCTGCTGCCGTCTTAGACTCAGGCTCTCTTCTCATAAAGAAATAAATTCCTGCTGCGATAACAGCTATTGCTCCTAAAATATAAAGAATTATATTTAACCAACTGCTTCCCTCTTCTTTTTCAGTTGTATCTTGAGTTGGTGTAATCTCAGGTTCCTCAGGTTTAGCTTCTTGTTCCTGAGATTGTTCTTGAGTTACCTCTTCTTTATTAGACTCTGGTTCTTTAGCTGGTTCTGGTGTTGGTTCTGGTGTTGGTTCTGGTTCTGGTGTTGGTTCTGGTTCTGGTGTTGGTTCTGGTTCTGGTGTTGGTTCTGGTGTTGGTTCTGGTTCTGGTGTTGGTTCTGGTTTTATTTCTGGAGGAGGAGTTACAACTTCTTCGGTTTTAGTAACTTCTGCTTCGGCTACTTCATCGTCTTTTGGTTTTGGAGAGATTACACCTGTAGCAATTAAAATCGCACCTATTCCAAAGACAATTATAAAGTCCATAGAATCACTATATTTAATTAAAAATTAATTACTATTATATTCTGCTATCTATATGTACGATTTGGGGTGTTGTGGATATTTAGTTTTTTAATGCTAATAAATGCTGCTTAATACTTTCGGATAATGCTAATAAATCATAGCCGCCCTCCAGGACAGAAATGACTCTACCTTTAGAATGAATGTTGGCCAAATCTATAATTTGTTTTGTAATTAGATAAAAATCCTCTGACTCTAAATTAATATTTGCTAAGGGGTCTCTTGTATGAGCATCAAAACCAGCTGAAATGAAAATTACCTCTGGTTTAAATTTATCTATTGGCTTTAATATTTTTTGATCAAATATTTTTAAAAACTCTTTACCTTTCATTCCAATTTTTAAAGGAGCATTAAAAATATTTCCTACTCCAATCTCTTCGCAAGAACCAGTACCTGGAAATAAAGGAAATTCATGAGAAGAAGCATACACTACTGTTTCATCATTATAGAAGATTTCTTGTGTTCCATTTCCATGATGTACATCAAAGTCAATAATAGCGACTTTGTTTATTTTATATTTTTTCTGTAAATATCTAGTTGCAACAGCAATATTATTAATAAAACAAAAACCCATAGCTTTTGATGTTTCAGCATGATGTCCGGGAGGTCTGATGGCACAAAAAACTCTCTCATTTTTTTCCATTAAATCATCTACTGCAGCTATTCCTGCGCCACACGATCTTAAAATAGCATTTTTGCTATCAGGACAGAGCATGGTATCTGCATGGGGTTCCTTTTCCACTCCTATTAAACCAGTTTTTGGTATGTTTGAAAAAATGCTTTCAATATGATTTTTTGGGTGAACTAAAGAAATTGTTTCAATATCTGCGAGAGGTGCTTCTTTAAGATCAATTTTAAAATCTCTTATTTGCTTAATAGACTCTAAGATGCTGCTTATTCTTTCTTTTCTTTCAGGGTGATTAAACCCGTTATCTTTAAGCAAACAATCATTGTGTTTGTAAACAATCATTTTAAAAATTTATTTAATGACAAGCTTGCTAGCTCAGATGAGGTTCCATTTATTTTGAGGTCATTTAGAATATTTTGAACTTTATCAACTTGTTCTTGAATTTTTTCTGGGTTTTCCAAAAAATTACTTACATGTCTAAAAATACTTTTAGGGTTACAATTAGACTGAATTAGTTCTGGGATAATTTCTTCATTAGCAGCAAAATTTATAATATTTGCATATTTTGTTTTAACAAGACTTTTGACTATTAAAAAATTTATCAATCCCATCTTATAAAGAATAATTGAGGGTATCTTAGCATTAGAAATTTCTAAAGAGACCGTTCCTGATTTGGCTACAGCAAAAATAGATTTTTGAAGAATATGAGATTTAATTTTATCATCACTAACTATTTCACAGTTAGATAAATTACTTTTATCAATAAATGATTTTAAAAACTCAGAATATTCTTTTGTTGAATGAAATACATAAATCATATCACTGTACTTCTCATTCATTAGACTAATAAAATCTAATAGAATTGGCATTAACACAATTATTTCTGACTTACGACTTCCTGCAAATACAGAGATTAATGCTTTATTTTTTTCTATAATTTGATTGATGTCAATTTTACCACGTTCTTTATTTTGTAATAGAGGATGACCTACAAATTCACAACTCATATTTTCTTTTTCAAAGTATTTTTTTTCAAAGGTAAATAATAATAAAATATGATCAATGAAATTTTTAATTTTTTTTACTCGCCCTTCTCTCCATACCCAAACTTGAGGAGCAACATAATGGACGGTTTTAATCTTTGGATTTAATTTTTTTACTTTTTCCGCCACTCTAAGAGTAAAATCTGGACTATCAACCGTAAATAATACATCTGGATTATATTCTAAAATAGTTTTTACTGTTAGATTAATTTTTTTATTTATCTTAAATATATTTAAAATCACACTTGTAAAACCTAAATAAGTAATTTCTTTTAAATCATAAATAGATTTTATTCCAAGAGACTGTAGATGTTCTCCTCCCACAGATAAGTATTCTATATTTTGATTTATTTTTTTTAAATCATTTATTACTTTTGAGGCTAATTTATCTCCTGACGGTTCACCAGTTAAAATAAAAATTTTCTTCATTTATACATTCTCCATAATTCGCCATTGTCAGATAACATATAAAGATCTCCGGTATTTTTTTGTATTTTAATATCTCTAATTCTACCAATCTTTCCTTTAAAAATAATTTCTTCATTAAGAAACTTTTCATCTTTATATTTAATTTTTCTTAAGGACTGATCTTTAAGAGATGTAATTAGAGCATCGCCATTCCACTCTTTAAATGTATTTCCATTATAAATTGTCATAGCGCTGACTGCTATTGAGGGTACCCAATATTTAATTGCTTTGGTGAATCCTGGTTTCCATTTAGGGCCAATTTTGGTTCCAGAATAATTGGTTCCTCCCCAGCCCAATATTTTCCATCCGTAATTTTCTCCAAATTTTGTTATACCAAACCAATCTCCACCTTTTGCTCCATGGTTTGTTAAGTAGATCTTGTTATCAAATGGAGAAAGAGCCATCCCTTGTGGATTTCTGACCCCTATTTGATAAATTTCAGGCAACCAGTCCATCTTACCTTTAAATTTTGGATTATCATTAGGAATAGAGCCATCAAGATTGACTCTTATTATGCTTCCAGGGTGTTTTTTTCCATCTTGAGCAATCATTCCCTGACCTCTCTCTCCTGCAGTAACATAAAGATGTTTATCCTTAATAACTAACCTTGATCCAAAATGATATCCAGAGTCAATTGGTGGTTCTGCTCGAAAAATGTTTTTGAATATTATTTTTTTTTTATCAAATATTCCTTTTGCAACAGACGTACTAGTTTTCCAATCACCTCTGTTTTCTGCGTAAGAAATAAAAATTTTGTTTTTATTGTATAATACGTCAAGTAATCCACCTTGACCTAAGCTTATAAGAGAAAGGTTATGTTTTATTTCGTTTTTATACTTAGTCTTTAAATTTAGAGTAAATAATTTACCTGTTTTTTCAGTAATTATTATATTTTCTTTATCAATAAATGATAGACTCCAGGGTTTGTTAAAATCACCATATATCTTTTCAAACTTTATTTCCGAAGTGTATAAATTTGAAAAAATAAATAAAGATAAAAATAAACAAATAATTAACTTTTTCATTTTACTGTAATAAACATATTATTTTTATTAGCGAAATTAATGCAATCTTTTTTTTCTAGGAACACATGTTGTTTATCTTTAACAACTATTCCTTTTAATCCAGATAACTTACATTGTTTTAAGGTTTTTAAACCTATAGTTGGTAAATCAATTCTTAAATCTTGCTTTTTTTTAGGAAATTTAACTAATACACCTTTGTTTTTATATTTTTTATTTTTACATTTCTTAAGCATTTTTTGGGTGCCTCCTTTTCCTTCAATAGCAATAACCTTTTTATTTCTCACTACAGTGCCTTGACTGAACGAATATTTGTCTAATCGATTTAGTGTATAAATAGCCTTATTAATATCGAGTTTATCACTTCTATTAGGTTTTGTTTTGGCATAGTTTCCTCTCTTTAAACTTAGTTCAGGATTAAATGTTAAAGAACTAATGGTTTTAAATTTTTCTTTCTTAAAAATATTAATTACTTCTTTTAAAATAGCTGCATCGCCGAGCTGAGCGCTTTTGATTAAACTAGGCATATAGTAAGCTCCTTTTAAATCAAGCCGAATTTTAGAAAATTTGGGTTTTTTTATTTTTCCAGCAAATAACACTTTTTTACATTTATTTTCTTTTAATATTCTTATAATTTTACCAAATTGGCCTATAGAAACTGAATAAGAATTTTTATTTTTTTTAAAATTATTATTTTTAGTTAGATCAATAATTAAGTATTTCTTTTTACCTTTTATTTTTTTTAAGATTCTTTTTGGAAAATCGTTATCTCCAAATATAAGCCCGATCATAATTATCTTAGCTTTTTGGTGAACAAATAGGTCTTTTTTTATCTTTTTCAATAAATGAAACTACTTCTTGTACTAGTTCATTGCCTTTGTGTTCTCCGTTAATTTTTCCAAGGTTTTCGTGTAAATTTTTTGAAGCAATTATTTCTTTATAAGCTTTGCTTAATCCCATGATTTTTTTATTTTCGTATTTTTTTCTTCTAAGTCCTATTAAATTAAGACCTTCTAAATAATTCCTATTTCCAATTGATAATCCAAAAGGAATCACATCTTTTAAAACTCCGGTCATCCCCCCGATCATTGCTAATCTTCCTATTCTAGTAAACTGCTGAACTGCTGAATTTCCTCCAATAACTACAGAGTCTTCGATTATAACATGTCCACCCAACGGAACATTATTTGCTATAATAACGTTATTACCAATTATACAGTCATGAGCTATATGTGAAGAAATCATAAACAAGCAATTATTACCTATAATTGTTTTTGATTTATCTCCTGCAGTGCCCGGATTAATAGTTACATATTCACGTATTAAGTTATCTTCTCCTATATCAAGACTGTTTTTTTCACCTTTAAATTTAAGATCTTGTGGTTGGGTTCCTATACTGGCAAATGGAAAAATTTTAGTTCGTTTTCCAACTTTTGTATTGCCTTCAATATGAACATTCGATACTAGCTCTACATTTTCTTCAAGAATTACGTTTGGACCCACATAACAGAATGGACCAATTTTAACATTTTTTAAAATTTTAGCTTTAGAGTCTACTACACTCGATTTATGAATCATTATTTTCTGTCTACTATAGTTGCTGACCACTCTGCATCAGCCATTCTTTTTCCATTAACTTTTGCTATACCTTTGTATTTCCAAACTCGACCATGAGATCTGACAGCTTCAATTTCTAAATGTAATTCACAATCAGGTATAACTGGACTTCTAAATCTTGCTTTTTCTACACTCATTAAATAAACAAGTTTATTAGCATATTCTTTTGGGTCAATGCCATGGGCTGTTAATGCAGCTGCAGCCTGACCGAACGCCTCTACAATCAAAACACCAGGCATTACTGGTTGATCTGGGAAATGTCCTTGGACATAGAAACCATCTTTTTTAACATTCATTATTGCAGTAGCTGATTTTAAAGGAACTATTTTTGTTAATCTATCAATCAATAACATTGGTTCTCTATGAGGCAATAAACTTTCAATCTTTTTTTTATTTATCTCAGTCTCACTCATTATTTTTTCCAATTTTTAATAAATTCTTTAAAAGGTACTGCGGGATATCCCATTACTATTTGATTATCTTCGACATCTTTAACTACCCCGCTGCCACCTCCAATTTTAACGTTATTTCCAATTGTTAAATGTCCAGATATCCCAGCTTGACCACCAATAGAAACATTATTTCCAATTGTTGAACTTCCTGCAAAACCAACTTGTCCAGCTATCATACAGTTTGATCCAATTTTTACATTATGAGCAACATGAACTTGGTTATCTAGATAAGTATTCTCTCCAATTTCTGTGTCATCAACTGAGCCTCTATCAATTGTACATCCGGAGGCAATTTCTACGTTATCTTTAATTAAAACCTTTCCAATGTGCGGAATCTTAAAATTTTTTTCTTTTAAAGGAATAAAGCCGAAACCTTTTGAACCTATTTTACAATTATCTTGTATAATCACATCGTTTCCTAAAGTTGTACTTTTCAAACATACATTAGATCCAATTACACAATTTTTACCTATTTCAACATCGTGCTCAATAACAGAAAAAGATCCAATTTGTGAGTTTTTACCAATTTTTACATTTTTACCAATTAAAACATTATTACCAAACTTTACACTTTTGTATTTTTTTTTGTTAGGGTTTTTTAGGGTAAAATCAGGATAATCAATATCTGCGCTGGGATACATTTTTTTTAAAACTTTTGCTAATTCGAATAAAACATTTTTTACAATTATTTTTTCTAATTTATTAGGCAAAAATTTTTCAAGTTTTTTTGTAGTAATGCAAAATGATGCGTTAGTATCTTGAGCAAAAGGTTTGTATTTAACAGAATCAAAAAAAGTTAAATCAAATTTTTCAGCATATTTGAGGGTTCTAATATTATTAATTTTTATATTATTTTTAGAACTAAAATTAGGAAAAAGATTATTAACAAAAAAGGTTTTTTTTTTAAAAAAAGATTTTGATGACATTAAACGTTTTAGTTTAATTTTATTGATTTTAATTTTGTGTTAAGTATTTTTATAATATCTTCAGTAATATCTAAATTTTCATCAGCTAAAAGCATACTTTTTTTATCTATTACCATTCTTATTTTTTTTTCTTTCATATATTCTTTTATTATTGGATTTAAACTCTTAAGCAGCTCAGCTTTTGCTTTTAATCTTTGTTTTGAAACTTTTGCTAGTAATGAGTTTCTTTCTTTTTGCAAATTTGAGACTTTATTCCTTAACTCAGTAACTTTTTTTTTATATTCGTCTCCAGACAATACTTTTTTTTGAGAGATAATTTTTTTTTCCTCTTCTTGTATTTTTTTTTCTTTTTCTTTTAAGTTTTTTATTCCAGTCTCTAGTTGATTTTTTAAAGATGCTTGAGCCTTTTTGCCAGCCTCACTTTTATTCAAAATGTATTTAAAATCTAAATAATATGGGGTTTCAGCAAACAAATTTGATACACTAAAAGAAATTATTATTACAAATAAAATGATAAAGTTTTTTTTATTCATATTAAAAAGTTGTGCCTAAATTAAAATTAAAACTTTCAGTTTCGTCTGTTGAGTGTTTTAAAATATTAGTTGATAGAATAAATGTCATGGGACCTATCGGGGACATCCAGCTAGCCGCTGCTCCAGCTGAGGATCTAATTTTATTAGAGTCATCAATACTATCGTCATAATCTACTCCCCAAACATTTCCAAAATCTAGAAACATTCCAATATCTGTTTTTGTCGATTCTGGTAATAACCTTGGTAAATTTGCTTCAAAATTTAATGCAGCTGCATAATTTCCACCAACAAAATCATCTCCATCTTTTGGACCAACTCTACCTTTTTTAAAGCCTCTTAGTCTTTTTGTAGAAATATTTTTTCTTTTACTTAATCTCACGTCTTCTCCTAATCCATTAACTGAAGTTATATAAAATTTACCTGCACCAATTACATTTTCACTAATAGTTTTGTAAGAACTTGCGTATATAGTATTCCCAATAAAAGCTTTATCTGCTATTATTGGAAAAGTTTGATCAAAACCAATTATTGCACCATCTGTTGGCATAAACGCTCTATCTCTTTTATCAAAACTAAAGCCATAAAAACCTGCAAGTTCGGTAAAATTACCCGCCTGTTTTTTAAGAGAATCTGATGCATTATCGAAAGTTTTTAAATCATCGTAACTAGCATTTAAACCTAGTTTTGCAAATACATCCTTATATTGTTCAAAAGTTGTACCAACCCCAGCAGAAAGTATAGCGTTTTCATATCCTTGATTGGGTTTATCGTTAGTTGTGCTACTAATAGAATAATTTAAAGAATTTCCTAAAAAATCATAATTTGGATCTATATAATTTAAAGTACCTCTTAATGACTCCTGATCAAGATCAAGATCGAAAGAAACATTTTTACCTTCACCTAGCCAGTTGTTTTCTTTAACTATGAATGCAAAACTACCACCATTTGTACCTATTCCAGCACCTGCGCTAACTTCACCAGTAGGTTTTTCTTCAACTGAAATTTCAATAACTTTTAAGTCCGAAGAAGATCCATCTATTACTTTAGATTCTACATCTCCAAAAATATTTCTAGATTTTATTTTTGATATTGATTTATTTAACTTCAAATTGGTGAAAGGGTCGCCTTCATCTATTAAAAGTTCACTCCTTATAACGCTTTCATTTGTAACATTGTTACCTAGAATATTAATTCTCTCAACTAATATTTTTTTACCTTCATAAATATTAAATTTTATAACAATAGATTCATTTTCAATAATCTCTTCAACATTATGTTCTACGAACTGTAAATTGTTCTTTTCAATTAATTCATCTATATCTTCTAATAACAATTTTATTTTAAATGGTGAATGATATTCACCTATTATTTTTTGGTATTTTTTATTCAAAGGAAAAAATATATCTTTATCGAAAATTGGGTCTACATTAGTTGTAATTTTTTTAATGATATACCTGGTCCCTGCTTCTATAGAATAAGTAATTTCGACTTCTTGACTATCAGTTTTTAACTCAGCTGACTGAGAAGATATTTCGACATCATAATAACCTAAAGACTTATAGTAATTAGTAAGTAATCGTTTATCTAAATTTAATAAGTTCTCACTAAATTTTGAATTTCTAGAAATAATCTTCCAAAATTTATACTCTTCGCTAGCTATAACATCTCTTAGTCTTTTCTCTCTTACTTTTTTATCTCCCGTAAAAATTATTTTTTTAATTCTTGTGGCTTTTCCTTTATCGACTTCAAAAATTAAATCTAAATTACTTTTATCAATTTCTCTTATCTTTGTATTTACTTCAACAAAATTGAAACCTAAAGAGGAATATAATTTTTTAATTATTTCAACATCTTTATTTAAATTATTTTTTATAAATGAATCTTTTTGTTTTAAATTAATAATCTTTATTATTTGCTCTTTATATTTTTTATTATCTTCCCCAATTATAATAAGTTCATTTATTACAGCATATTCTAAAACTTGTATCAGTAAGACATTATTAACAAGTTTAATTTTTACATCTTCAAAAAAATTTGTTGAATATAAATTTGTCAATATCTTATTTAAGTCTTTTTCTGAATAATCTTTTTTTAGACTTATATCGCCGTAAATTTTGATAGTGTCGCTACTTACTCTGTTGTTACCGGAAATTTCTATCTTTTCAACTATTTCAGCCTGCAATAGGTTTGTGAAAAGTGATAAAAATAAAATTAATAATAATTTATACATTTTTGTTTGTTAATATTTTTCTACTTATAGTTTCTCTTGACCATTGATCTACTTGCAAAATTTGACTTATATTTTTAGGTTCTTTTATAGCATATTTATTGTAATTTCTATCGTTCAGAACCATCAAAATGTACTTATAAAAGGATGTAAAAGGTATTTTTTTTTGAATAAATTGATCAACTAATATTTCATTAACCGCATTTATAATAATTGGGGTAGATTTAAGTTCAGCTAATCTAGGTTTAAGATTTACAATAGGAAATCTTTTTTTGTCAACTTTTAAAAAATCTAATTTTTGAAAAAAAATAGATTTTTTTGAGTGAGATTTAGGTTTTATGAAATCTTCAATGGTAACTGAACTATCAAATATTGCATTTGCTAAAGGGACAAGCATTGATGTTTCATGATAAATAAATTTATACAAACCATTTTTAAACTCCACAATTGCATGAACCAAAGATTGCGGATGTATTACAATATCAAATTTTTTAATATCAAGATTAAAAAGCTTGTTAGCTTCTATTACTTCAAGGAGTTTATTCATTAAACTTGCAGAGTCTATTGAAATTTTTTTACCCATTTTCCATTTGGGATGTTTAATCGCGTCTTGTGGTTTAACTTTTTTTAATTTTGAAATTTTATGATTTAGAAAAGGACCACCTGATGCAGTAATATAGATCTTTTTTACATCTTTTATATTTTGTTTTTCTAATAATTTCATTATTGAAAAATGTTCTGAGTCTACTGGAATAATCTTTGATTTATGTTTGAACGCAGTTTTTTTTATTAAACTCCACCCACATATTATTGACTCTTTATTTGCTATTAAAACTTTTTTACTTTTTTTAATTAACTCAATGGTAGGCTTCAATCCAGCAATCCCAGGTATAGCTGAAATAGTAATATCAGAATTTTGAATAAATCTTTTGTTTGAATCAATATTATTTATTAATTTTGTTTTTTTATTTTTATGTATTTTATTAATTTTTTGAAAAACTTTTAAATCTGTTATTAGAAACACTTTTGGTCTGTATTTCTTTAATTGATGATATATTAACTTATAATTTTTATTAGCTGCTAAGACATTAATATTAAATAATTTTTTTTTTTTACTTATAATTTTTAAAGTACTCAGTCCTATAGAGCCTGTAGATCCCAAAATAGAAATATTTTTTTTCATCTTAATATAAAACCGTTAAGGTTAGTACTCCTATAGGAAGACCCAATAAAATTCCATCGATTCTGTCTAGAACACCGCCATGACCAGGAAGAAAATTACCAGTGTCCTTTAAAAATGATTTCCTTTTCAAATAAGAAAAAAAGAGATCTCCTAATTGACAGCTAGCTGAAATTATACAGCCAGTTACAATTAAATAAATTTCAATATTATCAGTCAATGAATAGTTAGCCCAAAGTAAAAAAGAAGATGAAAATAACAAAGATCCAAGAGCACCAGAAAAAGTTTTATTTGGACTAATCTTTGTTAATTTGGGACCTTTAAATATTTTTCCAAAAATATAACCTCCTATATCTGAAAAAATACAAGTCAAAAGAATTAAAAAAATTAATATTTTTAAGTGTACGTTATATGAAAAAACTACGACTAAGATATTAATAAAAAATATATAAATTACAAATAAGATATTAAATAAGTATTGTTTTTTTTTATCTTTAAGTAAAATTAAAGACATCATTTTAAAGAATTCCATTAAAGAGAAAATTCCTATAATAAGTAGTACAGATACCAAAAAGTAATTATTAATTATTATTAGAAATAATAAAAAAAATAATCCTAAAGACGTATAAATCCTTTTTTTTAAGTTTTTTGACATATTAAATTGAACCAAAGTTTCGTTTTACTTTTTTAAAGTCGTTAATCACCTCTTTAAAATCATTTTCATTAAAATCAGGCCACAATTTTTTTATAAAATAAATTTCTGCATAAGCTAATTGCCATAACATAAAGTTACTTAACCGCTTATGTCCCCCTGTTCTAATTAATATATCAGGATCAGGAACATTATGAGTGTAGAGTGATTTAGATAATGATTTTACAGTAAGCTTCCCTTTGGCTTTGATTTTGTTGATAGCGCTAATAATTTCAATTTTTGATCCATAATTTATAGCTAAATTAACTGTTATTTTTTTATTTTTTTTTGTATCGTTAATTACTTTTTTCAAAGCGAATTTAATTTTATTTGGCAATTTATTTAATTTACCGATAACATTTATTTTTATTCCATTGGATATGACATTATTAAGTTCTTTTTTAAAATATGTAATTATTAATTTGAATAAAAAATTTATCTCACTTTGAGGCCTTTTCCAATTTTCAGTTGAAAATACGTAGAATGTAACAAAAGGAATTTTATATTTTATTGAACATTTAACTATTTTTTTTACAGTACCAACACCGTTTAAATGCCCAAAGTTCCTTCCTTTTTTTTTCTTGAGCCCCCACCTTCCATTACCATCCATAATAAAGGCAACGTGGTTGAGTTTATTCATATTTGTAAAATCTCTTTTTCTTTCGCTAGTAAAATTTTTTCAATATTTTCTATACTTAAATCAGTCATTTTTTGAGTGTTTTTTTCAAAGTTTTTATTTTCATCCTCTGAAATAATTTTATCCTTTAGTTTTTTTTTTAAATCTTCATTAGCTTCTCTTCTAATATTTCGTATTGAAACTTTACATTTTTCACCCATATTTTTTAAAATTTTAATTAGTTCCTTTCTCCTTTCCTCCGTTAAATCAGGAATTCTAAGTCTAATTATCTGGCCATCAATTTGTGGATTTATTCCTAAATCAGATTTCTGAATAGATGAGTCTATTATTGAGACATTTGATTTATCCCAAACTTGCACAGATATTAATCTTGCCTCTGGCACACTGATAGTAGCTAATTGATCTATTGGCATCATTTGGCCGTAAACATCTACTTTAATGGTATCGAGCATATTTGAGTTAGCACGACCTGTTCTTAATGTTGAAAGGTCTTTTTTTAATGACAGAATACTCTTATCCATTTTTGATAAATAATTTTTTTCATTAAATTCAGTACTCATTAAACTCCTTCACCTACTTTATATCTTACAAAATCTAAAATCGTTATATTTTGATTAATTTTTTTTTCTTTTAGTATATCAGAAACTTTTTTTTTAGGATCCATAATCCAAACTTGATTTAAAAGAGTATTATCGCTAATAAATTTGTTTATTTTACCTTTTGATATTTTATCAATCATTTCATTAGGTTTACCAGAATTTGATAATTCTGCTTTTATAATTTCTAGTTCTTTATCAATTATTTTTTTATTTATTCCTTGGCTAGTAATAGCTAAAGGATTTGATGCTGCTATGTGCATAGAAATTTTACCTCCTAAATCATCATTTTTTCCTTTTTCAATTCCTTTAATCTTTACAATTGAAGCTATCTTACCAATATCTTTTTCAATAGCTGAATGAACATAATAAAAATTTAAACCATCCTTTTTATCAAAATATTTTGATCTTCTGATTGTAATTTTTTCACCTATTTTTGCTATAAGATTTACTAAATTATCATTAACTAAATTACCATTTTTCATTTTTGCTTTTCCTAATTTTTCTAAGTCACCTTTATTTAAAAAATTTAAATCGGATAGCTCTTTACAAAACGAAATGAAATCTTTATTTTTTGCCACAAAGTCTGTTTCGCTATTAATTTCAATTAACGAAATTTCTCCTTTATCTTCTTTGATCAATGCCAAACCCTCTGATGCAGTTCGGCTCATCTTTTTTGACGCCTTTGCTATTCCTTTTTTTCTTAAAAACTCAATTGATTTTTCAATATCTCCTTTGGTCTCATCTAAAGCAAGTTTGCAGTCTTTAAATCCCACTCCAGTTAATTCACGAAGCTTTTTTATATTATCTAATAAGTCCTTATTTGACATTAGGTATGATTATTTATTTTTTTTTGATCTGAGGTTTTTTTACTACTTTTTTTTCATCTTTTACTTCGGGTTCTTTGATGAATTTTTCTGCCTCTTTAATTGTATTTTTTAATAATTCACAATAAAGATTTATTGATCTTCTTGCATCATCATTACCTGGTATAGGAAAATTTATTCCTGTTGGATCTGAGTTTGTATCCAAAATTGCAATAATCGGTATCTTAAGTTTTTTTGCTTCAGCTACAGCTAAAGACTCTATGTTAGTATCAATAATAAAAATTAAATCTGGTGTTTTCTTCATTTCGGATATTCCGCCTAAAGATCTTTGTAGTTTTTCTTTTTCTTTACTGAACTTTAAAATCTCCTTTTTAGTAAATCCTAAATTTTCTTTAGAAAGTTGTTCATCTAATTTCTTAAGTCTTTTAATAGAATTTTGAATAGTATTCCAATTGGTTAGCATGCCTCCTAACCATCTATAATTTACAAAAAATTGATTTGTTTCTTTTGCCAAATCTTTTACTTGTTCCGAAGCTTGTTTTTTAGTTGATACAATTAAAATTTTTCCCCCGCTAGCTATTGTTTTGTGAACTTGTAAAAGCGCATTTTTTAAAAACTCAACTGTTTGCGTCAAGTCAATTATATGAATTGAGTTTTTTTCTCCAAAAATAAATTCTTTCATTTTTGGATTCCATCTAAGAGTTTTGTGTCCTAAATGTACTCCTGCTTCTAGTAATTGTTTAATATCTATTTTAGGTACGTTCATAATATTTTCCGGTTAATCCACCACAGTTACTCCATTTCTGGACCGGGAGGGCAATGCCCTAAAAACTGTGTGCGTAATTATTAACTGATATATACGACAAATTTAAAAAATCAACCTTCTAAACAGTTATTTTTTTAACGTATTCCTTAGTTTTAATCAATTTTAATTGATTATAGTCAAATTTTCTTAAATTCTGAAGTCTATAAAAAATTTTGTTGTTTTTGTTATGAATTATAAATTTTATTTCTGTTTCACCCTCTTTTTTTAAAAGATCTTTTAACTCAGCAATATTAAAATTGTCATCTAGTTCAATAGTAACATTTGTATAAGGTTTATTAATTATGCTATCTAAACTCGTAATCTTTCTAATATTTACTCGTCTTTGAGTATTATCTTTAACTAATCTGTCTTTTTGTAAAGTTAAAATAAAAGAGTCTGCTTCTTTAAGTTTATCTCTGTTGTTAATTAAATTTTCTGAGAATAGGAAAAGTTCAAATTCTCCATTATTATCACTAAATTTTATAATAGCGAAAGGCATCCCTTTTGCACTTTTTTTTTCTTGTAAAGACATTATAGTTCCACCTACCTGAGCTTCATTTTCGTTATTATTTAAAAAATCTTGATAAGAAGTTATCTTTAACTGGTTAAAAATTTCTTGATATTCGTTTAAAGGGTGGTCTGAAATAAAAAAACCTAGAGATTTAAATTCTTCCTTTAGAAGCTCCTTTTTGCTCCATTGAGTTGACTCGACATAATCAAAATCTGTTTTTTCGTCAATTGTTTCCTCAAATAAATTAGATTGGTTATTATTTCTGTCTTCATTAATTTTTTTAATTGTTTGAATAATTTTAGGTATAGAATTAAATATTTGATTTCTGTCTTTATTAAACTCATCAAATGCTCCTGATTTTACTAATCCTTCTAATTGTAGTTTATTGACATCTTTTATGTCCACTCTATTAATAAAATCAAACATGGACTTAAATTTTCCTTTTTTTTCTCTTTCGTGAATTATGTTGGAAATGGCTTCATGTCCAACATTTTTAATTGCACCTAGACCATAATAAATTTTATTTTTTTCTGCTTTAAAATCTGCAAAAGATTTATTCATAGATGGTTTAATTATTTCTACTTTTAATCTCTTTAATTCCTCTACAAACTCTCTAAGCTTAGAGGTATTAGTTAATTCAGTAGACATTGTTGCAGCTATAAAATCCTCTTTATAATAAGTTTTTAAAAATGCTGTTTGATAAGCAATTAAAGCATAAGCGGCAGCATGACTTTTATTAAAACCATATTGAGCAAACGGTTCAATTTTAGTGAAGACAAAATTAGCTACATCTTTGGTAATTCCATTTTTAATCGCTCCACTTATAAATCTTTCTTTTTGTTTATCTAATTCAGATTTTTTTTTCTTCCCCATAGCTCTTCTAAGAATATCTGCCTCACCAGCAGTGAAGCCAGCTAAAGTTTGAGCAATTTGCATAACTTGCTCTTGATAAATAATAATTCCATAAGTTGGCTTTAATATTTCTTTTAATGTTGGGTGAATATAATCAGGTTCCTTTTTACCATTTTTGCAATCATTATAGATTGGTATATTGCTCATTGGACCTGGACGATATAAAGCTACTAAAGCTATTATATCATCAAACCTGTTAGGTTTCATTTGTTTGATAGCTTCTCTCATTCCAGCACTTTCCAATTGAAACAGTCCAGTGGTCTCACCAGTTGATAAAAGAGAGAAAACTTTATCATCGTTTTGATTAACTTTACTTATGTCTAAATCTATATCTTTATTTTTTAATCTTTTTAAAGTTTTGTCAATTACTGTTAAAGTTTTTAAACCTAATAAATCAAATTTAACGAGTCCAGCATTTTCAGATGAATACATATCATATTGTGTTGAAGGTAGAATAAGATTTGAGCTATGGTCTACATAAAGGGGAAACTGTTCTGCTAATTTTTCTCCTGCAATTACTACGCCAGCAGCATGAGTTGCCATATTTCTGTTAAGCCCTTCTAATTTTAAAGATAGCTCCAAAAGTTTTTTAACTTTTGGATTACTTTTTACTTCTTCTTTAAATCTAGGTTCTCTATCAATGGACTCTTGTAAAGTTAATGGTCTGGATGGATCAAAGGGAACCATTTTACAAAGTTTATCAACATGGCCATATGACAATCCTAAGACTCTTCCGACATCTCTTAAAGCCATTCTTGCTTTGAGCTTACCAAAAGTTATTATATGCGCTACTCCACCTTTATATTTGGTTTTTAAATATTCAAACACTTGGTCTCTCTTTTCCTCGCAAAAATCTATATCAAAATCAGGCATAGAAATTCTATCAGGATTGAGGAATCTTTCGAAAATCAAATCATATTCTATTGGATCAAGATCAGTAATATCTAATGAATAAGCAACTAAAGATCCAGCTCCAGAACCTCTTCCTGGCCCAACTGGTATAGAATTTTTTTTTGCCCACTTAATATAATCTGATACAATTAAGAAATAACTAGCATAGTCCATTGAATTAATAATATTAATTTCATGTTTTAACCTATCATCATAAATCTTTTTAATTTGATCTTCACTTTTAGATGCATTTTTTTTTATGATAAAATTTTTTATTCTGTTTTCTAATCCATCTTTAGCCAGCCTACTAAGCTCTTCCTCTGGAGAATTACTTTGAGCGTTAGCAATAGATGGTAAAATAGGTTTTGATTTTTTTGGTTTAAAATTAAATCTTAAGTGAAAATTGTAGTTATTTTCTAAAGCTTCTGGGATATCAGAATATATATCTTTAAGATCACTATCTTTTTTTAGAAAGTGTTGATTGCTTAATTTGAATCTATTTTTATCATCTACAAAATTTTTTTCTCCTATACATCTAAGAGTATCATGTGCTTCATACATTTCTTCTTTTAGATAAAAAACTTCTTGAGTAGCAATTAAAGGTATATCTAAATATTTTGAATTATTTAGAAGATAATTTTCAAAAATTTTTTCATCTTTTTCATTATGTCTTTGAATTTCAAAATATATTCTATCAGTAAAAAATTTTTTTAATAAAGCTGTAGTTTTGTTAAAAATTTTGAATTTGTTTGCTTGAAATAATTTTCCAAAAAAATCTCTGTAATTGCCTGTCAATAAGATCAGGTCTTTATTATTTGCTATTAAGTCCTTAATCTCACATGCTGGCTCCTCAGTTTCTTTACTTTTTAGATAACTTAGCGATGATAATTTTGTCAAATTTTTATAACCATCTTCTGTTTTTGCATAGAGAGTTATTTTTCCAACAATATTTTGTTCTCTAAGATTAATTTGAGTGCCGATAATGGGTAAAGTTCCTACTTTAGATAATTTTTCAGAAAATTCTAAAGCACCGCATAAATTAAAACTATCAGCTAGTCCAAGAGATTTTATTTTATTAGCCTTACAGTATTGAGCTAGGTCGTCTATTTTGATTGCACCTTCGCAAATTGAGTACTGGGTATGAATTTTTATGTTGTTAAAATTTTTGTCATTTCCGATCATTCATTCGTTTTATATTACCATCAGAAATAAACAACTTGTAATCAGCCCTGTTAGCAAGTTCTCTATTATGAGTTGCAAAGATTATTGTTTTTTTAAGTTTTTTTAATTTTAAAAAAAGTGAAAATATTTCTTTAGAAGTTTTAAAATCTAAATTACCAGTGGGCTCGTCTGCTAAAATAATTTTTGTTTCTGCAATTAAAGCTCTTGCAATAGCCACTCTTTGTTGTTCACCACCAGATAATTGGCTAGGGAAATGATTTGATCTATTAAATATTTTTAAACTTTTTAAAATTTTCTCAGCTTTTTGTGAAATAATCTTTTTATTTTCGTTTTTTATGATTAATGGCATCATGACATTTTCAATTGCAGTAAAGTCTGTTAACAAATTATTGTCTTGAAATATTATTGAAATATTTTTTTTTCTTAACTCATCTTTTTGATTGTTTGATAAAATTTTAGTATCTTGATTATTTACAATAATTTTACCTTTTGATGGTTCATCTAATAAAGCAAATAAATGAAGTAAAGTGGATTTGCCCGAACCAGAAGGACCAATCAGGGCAACTAACTCACCTTCTTTAACTCTTAAATTCAAGCTACTAAAGAGTGTAATAGAGCCATTTATATGATCAAAACTTTTCTTTAAATCGTTTGCCTCTAGTAAAATCCTACTCATATCGTAAAGCCCTAAAAGTATTCATTTTTGAAATTTTCATCGCCGGTAAATAAGAGGCAATAGCTGAAATGATCAATGAGATAATAAAAATGATTAAAATTGAATTAAAGTTAATTTCACTAGGTAGTTTATCTAGAAAATAAATATCTGATGGAAAAATTTCAAAATTAAAAACAGTTGATAAAAAAACTCTTAGTTTTTCAATATTGATAGAAAATAAAACTCCTAAAATAACACCACTAATTGTTGCAAAAAAACCTATTGTTAATCCAGTCAAAAAAAAAGTTTTTTTAATTGATTTGTTGCTTAAGCCTAAAGTTTTTAAAATAGCTATTTCCTTAGTTTTATTTTTTATAAGTATAGTTAAACCAGAGATAATGTTAAAAGCAGCCACAACTACTATTAAAGAGAGTATTATAAACATTACATTTCTTTCTACTTTTAAAGCACTAAAAAGAGATCTATTTAAATCTGACCATGTATAGATAAAATAATTTTGATTTATTTTTTGAATTTTTTCTTTGTAAAAATTTGCTTCTAAAGGGTTTTCTAAGTATATTTCAATATTCTTGTCACTATTCTCTTTATTGAAGATTGATAAAGCATCCTCAATATTTACAAAAATAAGATTTCTATCAAAATCTAAAAAGCCTGTGTTAAAAACTCCAGCTACTTTAAAAATTTCTTGTTTTGGCAATCGTCCTAATGGAGTAGCAATAAAAGCTGATGACATTAGACTTAAAGTATCTCCTTTTTTCAAACCTAAATTAAAAGCAAGTTCAGAACCTATAAAGACTTCATTTAAATTAAAATTTTTTAAATCTCCTTGAGAAATAAAATTATTAAAAAATTCTTTAATATTTTTTTCATTTTTATCTATTCCTTTTAAGATTATGCCTTTAGTATTGTCATTGCTAATAACTATACCTTCACCTGCGTAGGACTTGCTCAAAGTTATTTCTTTAAAATCCTTTTTTAATTTTGAAATAAAATCATCCTCTATTATAAAATTATTTGGCTGAATTACTAGGTGAGGATTAAGTCCGAGAATTTTGTTTGTTAAGTCTGTTTTAAAACCATTCATTACAGACATCACAATTATTAAAATTGCAACACCAAGCATAATTCCTACGAAAGAAAATATTGAAATAATTTGTAAAAAACCCTCTTTTTTTTTGGGTCTTAAATTTCTTAAAGAAATAAGTCTCTCAGCTTTTGTAAACAATTTATTAATTTTTTAATTTTGATTTAATTTTATCAAGACTTAACATTTCGCTTTTTAAATTTAATTCCTTAAATTCAAGGATGTCACCCTCAGATTTAGAACCAATTATTATTTGGTAAGGAATACCAATTAAGTCGTGCTTTTTAAATTTGTTTGACATATTCTCATCAACATCATCTAACAATACGTCAATATTTTGTTTTTTTAATTCATTATAAATATTTTCAGCTTTTTCAAGGTTTTCTTTATTATTTTTACTGATACTTGGTATTATTACTACATCAAATGGTGATATTGACCTTGGCCATTTCATTATATCATTTTGATAGTTTGCCTCAATAGCTGCCCCTACAAGTCTAGAAATTCCAATTCCATATGACCCCATTTTTAAAGCAATCTTTTTACCTTCTTGAGTATCAACTAGACAATTCAAAGGTTTAGAGTATTTTTCACCAAAGTAAAAAATATGTCCTACTTCTATACCCTTAGTTTTAATTTGATTTTCTTTCTTTACTTTTTTGTTGAAATCATCTTCTATAAACTTTTCATCTGTTGCTGCATAAAATGATGAATAATCTTTACGCATTTTTCGCAAGGAATCATCTGAAAAATCATATTTACTTAAATCCACTTCAAAAATTCTTTTGTCTGCATAAATTTGGCTTTCTCCTGTTTCAGCTAAAATAATAAACTCATGAGATAAGTCTCCTCCTATTGGTCCTGTGTCTGCAGTCATTGGTATAGCTTTTAGGCCAAGTCGCTCAAAAGTTTTAATATAAGAATAAAACATCTTGTTGTAGGATTTTTTTGCTTCATCATCATTTAAATCAAATGAATAAGCATCTTTCATAAAAAATTCTCTGCATCTCATTACTCCAAATCTTGGTCTAATTTCATCTCTAAACTTCCATTGAATATGGTAAAGGATTTGAGGAAGTGATTTATAAGATTTCACACTTGACCTAAAAATATCGGTTATTAACTCCTCATTAGTTGGTCCATATAACATTTCTCGACCCTGCCTATCTTTAATTCTTAGCATCTCCTCACCATAATCTTCATAACGTCCACTTTCTCTCCATATTTCTGAAGATTGAATTGTTGGCATTAACATTTCTTGAGCTCCTATTGTGTTTTGTTCTTCCCTAACAATCTGTTCAATCTTTTTCATAACTTTAAATCCCAGCGGCAACCAAGAGTATATTCCAGCTGCTGATTGCTTAATCATTCCAATTCTAAGCATCAATTGATGAGACTTTATTTTTGCTTCGGCTGGAAGATCTTTTGTTGTTGGTATAAACAATTTAGAAAGATACATTATTGTAAAAATTTCCTTAAATTTAAAAGATCATTATCTACAAGATAATATATCACAATAAAGATCAATGATGTAATTATAGTTGTAATCAAAAATTTTTTAGCTATTTTAGGGTTTTTTGGAGCGCCGGGATCATTGCCTTCAATTGAATCTTTAAAGGGTCTTTTATTTGATTGAATCCCTATCGGTAAAACTGAAAAAAAAACTATCCACCAAATCATTACATAAATTATAATAGATCCTGTTGTGCCCATTAAATTCTAGCTATATTAATATTTGTTAAAGGCTTTTTTCCAGTTCTATCTTTGACCAATCTTCTGCAATTTTGTTTAATTGTTTCTATTAAGTTTCTTTCTTGATTTTTGTTATCTAATGAAAATTTCCTACAAATACTGAATATTTCATCCTCCATATCAAAAATAAAATTATCATTATTATTTTCTGGAATGCCTTTAAATGAAATTATTGGTTTTTTAATCTTTCCGTTATTAGATAAAATAAGAGTTATTTCTAAATAACCATTTATTGATATATTTTTTCTTTCTTTGATAGATTGAGCGTCAGAATCTACTCCTAAATTACCATCTAAATAAACTCTGCCTGAAGGTGCTTTGTCAATAACCTGTGGAGAATTGCCAGGTAAAAGTTTAATAATATCCCCATTTTCAATTTGAAGAGTTTTTGGAATTTGAAGTTCTTTTGCAAAAGCTACATGTTCGATCATATGTCTGTGCTCTCCGTGAACTGGGATCACACACTTAGGTTTCACCCATCCGTACATATCTTTTAAATCATCTCTATTTGGGTGACCTGAGACATGAACGAAAGCATTTTCTTCGGTTACTATCTCGATATTTTCTTTGACTATTTTATTTTGCAACAAATATAATTTTTTTTCATTTCCTGGAATTATTTTAGATGAAAATATTACACAGTCTCCAGACTCAATGAATACATCTGGATGTATTCCATTAATAATTCTATTCATTGCTCCCATGGGTTCACCTTGGCTACCGGTAGCTAAGTAAAGTATTTTATTTTTTTTACTTTTTTGGCATCTCTTGGCTCCAAGGGCTCTATTAAATCTTTCAGATAACCACATTGCCTAGCGGCCTTATATATTCTATGCATAGATCGACCTACTAAACAAATAGATCTACCAACTTTTTTAGCACAATAAAAAATTGACTCCATTCTGGCTACATTTGAAGCAAAGGAAGTTACTAAAATTTTTTGAGATTTACTGTCCACAATCTTTAATAAACTATCTCTTACATCAGCCTCCGAACCAGCTCTACCAGGACTAAAAATGTTCGTTGAGTCACAAATCATTGATGCAACACCTTTTGCACCAATTTCCTTTAATTTTTTTTCATCAATTTTTCCTCCGATTAGTGGATTAGGATCAATTTTCCAATCACCTGTGTGCAAAATTGTGCCTAGAGGTGTAGTTATGCTTAATCCATTTGGCTCTAAAATAGAGTGGGTTAATGTTACGAAATCTATTTCAAAAGGTCCTAATTTAATCTTGCTATTAAGAGGAACTATTTCCAAGTAATTCGATATATCTATTTTTTTTTCTTTAAATTTTTCCTGAATTAGAACCGCAGTAAAAGGTGTTGCGAACATTTTACACTTTAAATTAGGCCAAATATGAGCAACCGCCCCGATATGGTCCTCATGAGCGTGTGTTAAAACGATACCTAGTAAATCATCTTTTTTATCTTGAATAAATCCAGAGTCAGGAAAAATTAAATCTATTCCCGGTACTGAATCATCTGCAAAAGTAACTCCCATATCTACGATAATCCATTTTTTATCTTCTTCTTTTCCATAGGCATAAAGATTCATATTCATCCCTATTTCTCCTGAACCTCCTAGAGGACAAAATAGTAATTCTTCTTTTTTCATATTAAATACTTATAAACTTTAGCTATACCTTTGATAGTTATATCTTGATCTATCATAGACTTACTTTTTATCAATTTGTTGAATAAACTTGCATATCCACCGGTAAGGATAACCTTATATTTTTTTTTGGAGGAATGAGTGATTTTTTTTAATATGGTTTTGATTAAACCCTCGTATCCCCATAAAAAACCTGCATTTAAGGCATCTTTTGAGTTTTTGCCATAACTTGTTTGTTTGTTTTTTAAAACGAACTTAGGCAACAAAGCGGTAGATTTTGTTAAATTCATCATCGAAAGCTTGATTCCCGGAGCAATAACTCCTCCCTCATAAACGCTATCTTTTACTATATCGAACGTTGTTGCAGTACCAAAGTCAATGACAATACTATTTTTAAACTTTTTAGCACCAATAGCATTCACAATTCTATCTGAACCCAATTGATCAATATTTTTTACATTTATTTTAATTATTTTTTTAATGTTAAGATCTTTAATTTCTATAGTCTTAAATTTAGAGTGTTTCAAAATCTTTTTAAATTTTTTAAAAGCCAAAGGGACTACACTCGACATTAATACTGTTGATTTTAAATTTTTTGATAAAAAATTTTTTAATATTTTCTTCAAATAGTTATTTTTAAAAATTATTTTTGTTTCAAAAATTTTTGACTTTCGAATTGTAAATTTTTCATTTAATATACAAATTCGTGTTGATGTATTTCCAATATCTCCAATTAAGTAATTCATTTATATCTTATATTTTTTTTTAAGCTTGAAATAGGGAGTTTTTTTTATTTCATTGAGAAATTTTTCATAGTAATTTTTTATATTTTTTAATATTTCTTTATTATCTATATCTTTTTTTATAATCTTTTTAAGTGAGGTTGATAAAAAAATTTTACTAGTAGGCGATTTATTTGTGTTTAATCCTATGCCAACTATTAAAAAACTTTTTTTATTCATATAAACAAGTTCTTGTAAAATTCCACATATCTTTTTTTTTTCAAATAAAAGGTCATTAGGAAACTTTATATCAATTTTTTTTAAGATTAATTTACAAATAATCTTCTTCATTAAAAAAGCGTTTAAAACAGAGAACTGTTTAAAGTTTATTTTTTTTTGATTAATTTGAAAAAGTATTGATAAAAATATGTTGCCTTTTTGTGAAACCCATTTTTTTCCCATTGTTCCTCTTCCTTTTCTTTGTGCGTCTGAAAAAATAATTGCAGGCCGATGTTGATTTTTGTGAATTAATCTATGAGCAACATCATTTGTGCTTTTTACAGTTTTATATTTAATCACTTTTATTTTCATTAGTTAATAAACATCGCATTTACAATTTTGTTTAATATCGATGGGTATAAGAAAAAAGTTACTAATAAACTAGTACTTATCATTATGCTTATTTGAGCGACTTTGTTTTTCACTGGATCATAAGTCATAACACTATCATCAAAATAAATAGTTTTAATTATTCTTAAATAATAAAAAGCAGAAATTACGGTTGTTAATAGTCCAATGATAGCTAAAGTATACATTTCTTGTTCTATCACTGATGTAAAGACATAAAATTTTGCAAAAAAACCACCTAAAGGAGGTATTCCTGCCAATGAAAATAATATTATCAAAAATGAAATTGCTAGGATTGGATGTTTTTTTGCAATTCCAGATAAATCAGATATTTTTTCTTTATATTCTCCATCTTTTTTCATTAAATACAGACATGAAAAAGCACCTATATTCATTACTACATAAATAGATATATAAATTACAGTACTTTTATACCCTGATATAGCCCCTGTAGCGACACCAGCTAAAGCATAACCTATATGCCCAATTGAGCTGTATGCTAAAAGCCTTTTCAAATTTTTTTGAACTATTGCGGCAATTGCGCCTAATATCATTGAAGCTATGGAGATAAAAATAATTATAGTTTGCCACTCGAGCAATATATTAGAAAATGGAATTAACATAAATTTTATTAGTAATGCAAGACCAGCTATTTTTGGAACAACAGCAAAATAATTAGTAATAGAAGTTGGGGCACCTTCATAAACATCAGGTGTCCACATATGAAATGGAACAGCTGAAACCTTAAATGCCAGTCCAACTAAAATAAAAACCATTGCAAAAACTGCTCCCGTGTTTTCTTTATTTAACTGATTTAAAATTAAATCAAAATTTGTCGAACCAGTAAATCCGTAAAGCAATGAACAGCCGTATAACAATAAGCCTGAAGATAAAGCACTTAGAACAAAATATTTAATACCTGATTCGGTAGATCTTAAATTATCTCTGTCAATTGATGCTAAAATATAAAGTGCTAAAGATTGTAATTCTAAACCTAAATAAAATAAGATTAGGTCATTGGAGCTTACCATAAAGAACATACCTAAAATTGATAACAAAATAATTATTGGATATTCAAATTTATCCAACTTATTCTCAATTATAAAAGTTTTCGATGAATTTAAAACAAATAACGTGGAAATAAGTATTAAAATTTTAAAATAGTTTGAAAATAAATCTCTAGTGAAGCTATCTAAAAATATTGTTTCTTTATCGCTAGGGCTACTTAAAATTAATATTGTAGTTAAAACAATAATTATCGATGAAAGATTAAATATAAGGTTAAAACTTTTTTTTACAAAAACACCTACCATTAAAATAATAAAAACAGATAGAGAAAGAAATATTTCAGGCAACATTATATTTAAGTTATTTAACATTTTACCTCAAATCTAAAGCTAATTGATAATTATTGATTAAGCTATTTACGGATTCACTATATGTATCTATCAACGGCATAGGATAAAACCCAAAAAAGATTACAAGAAACGCAAGTGCGACTAACATCATAGTTTCAGATTTGTTTACATCTTTTAAAGTTTTTATGTCTGTGTTATTTGTTTCTCCAAAAATTACTCTTTTAGTCAGCCACAACATATATGCTGCTCCTAAAATTACGCCAAATGTAGCTACCATAGCCACAAAATAACTTTTCTGAAATGTTCCTGTTAACACTAAAAATTCACCTAAAAAGCCAGTTGTTCCAGGCAGTCCCAAAGCTGCTAATGCAAATATCAAAAATAGGAAAGAATATTTGGGCAAATAATTTACTAAACCCCCATAAGAACTTATTAGCCTTGAATGTAATCTGTCATAAACTACTCCAACGCACAAAAATAAAGCTGCTGAAATTAGTCCATGGCTTATCATCTGGTAAATACTTCCTTCTACTCCTTGTTTGGTTAGAGTAAAAATTCCCAAAGTTACGTAACCCATATGTGCCACCGACGAATATGCTATTAATTTTTTCATATCGTCTTGCATCAAAGCTACCAGAGAAGTGTAAATAATAGCAATAATACTCAAAGTATAAATTAATGGAGTAAAATATTCTGAGGCATATGGGAACATTGGTATTGAAAATCTCAAAAAACCATATCCTGCCATTTTTAATAAAATCGCAGCCAATATAACAGAACCAGCAGTTGGTGCCTCTACGTGAGCATCTGGAAGCCAAGTATGAACAGGCCACATTGGTGTTTTTACTGCAAAAGAGCTTAAAAAAGCTAACCATAAAATGTTTTGATATTCTTTTGGAATTTTAATTTCATAAATCTGAGTTATATCAGTAGTCCCTGTTAACCAATAAATCGCAATAATTGCTACAAGCATTAATACAGAACCTAATAAAGTAAATAAAAAAAATTTAAAAGCTGAGTAAACTCTCTTAGGTCCTCCCCAAACTCCAATAATCAAAAACATTGGGATTAAACCAGCTTCAAAAAATAAATAAAAAATTACTAAATCTAAAGAGCAGAAAACTCCTATCATAAAAGTTTCAAGTATTAAAATAGCAATTAAAAATTCTTTTACTCTGGTCTTCACACTGTTGATACAAGAAATTATACAAATAGGTGTAATAAAAGTTGTTAAAACTATGAACAATATAGAAATTCCATCTATACCTAGCTTAAATTTTATAAAATTATTTATCCAAGATTTTTCCTCTACGAATTGAAAATCAGCTGTATTTATGTCAAGTGAATACCACAAAAAAACTGATAATAGAAATGTAGCGATGCTACTAAATAATGAGATATAAATAGAGCTATAATTATTTGATTTATCTTTTGATAAAAAAATAAATAATGAGCTTGTTAAAGGTAAGAATATAAGAGTTGATAAAATTGGAAAGTTCATTTTATTTTAAAATCAAATAAGTTAATAAAATTGATAATCCTAAAAGCATTACAAAAGCGTAATCATATATAAATCCGGTTTGAAATTGAGCAGCTTTGTTTGAAATAATTCTTATTAATTTAGATATACCATCAGGACCGAATCTATCTATAATTCCAATATCACCTTTTTTCCAAAAAAATGAACCGATTTTTTTAACCGGTAACACAAATACATTTTCATAAAGTTCATCTATATACCACTTATTTAAAAGAAATTTATATAAAGGTAAATTTGTATTCTTAAAATCCTCAAGTATTTTAGGATTTAAAATAAATAAATAAAATGAAATAGGAATAGATATAGTTACTAACACTGGTGTAACTAATAAAAACCATAAAGGGATAGCGTCATGTTGAATTTCATTTAAAAAAAAGATTGAAGTTTGCCAAAAAATATCGCTATGATTTCCAATTAAAATTTCTTTGAATAAATATCCAGAAAATACTGATCCAATTCCTAACATTAAAAGAGGAAATAGCATTACTAATGGAGATTCATGAGTTTCTTTTATAGGAATTTTTTTATTATTGTATGAGCCATGAAAAACTTTAAAAAATAATCTCCAAGAGTAAATAGAAGTTAAAAATGCAGTAAAAATTCCAGTTACAGCAGCATAATTTCCTAAAGGAGAATTGTTTAAATATGCAAACTCTATAATTGCATCTTTTGAATAAAAACCAGATAAAAAAGGGAAACCTGTAAGAGCAAGAGTGCCGATTAGCATAAAAAAGTAAGTGTATGGTAATTTTTTAATAATACCTCCCATATTTCTTATATCCTGTTCGTTTTTGAATGCATGAATGACTGATCCTGCGCCTAAAAATAATAAAGCTTTAAAAAAAGCGTGGGTAAATAAATGAAACATCGCTACATGATAAGCTCCAATTCCTGCAGCAAAAAACATATATCCCAACTGACTACATGTTGAATAAGCAACAATTTTTTTAATATCGTTTTGAACTAAAGCTACTGATGCTGCAAATATTGCTGTAATAATTCCTATTATTGTGACTACATTTAAAGCTACCTGTGAATATTCAAATAGTGGCGAGCATCTAACAACTAAAAAAACCCCAGCTGTTACCATAGTAGCAGCATGAATTAAGGCAGAAACTGGTGTAGGACCTTCCATAGCATCGGGTAACCAGGTATGTAATAAAAATTGAGCAGATTTACCCATGGCGCCTATGAATAAAAATAAACAAATTAAAGTTATCAAATTTAAATTAAAACCAAGAAAAAACACTTTTTCCTCAGAATATTGACGTGTAATTGTAAAAACTTCATCAAAATTAATTGTTCCAAAAAAGAAGAAAATCAAAAAAATACCAATAGCGAGACCAAAATCTCCTATTCTATTTACAATAAAAGCTTTTATTGCAGCATTGTTAGCTGTCTCTTTCTTATACCAAAAACCAATTAACAAATAAGAACAAAGACCTACACCCTCCCATCCAAAAAATAATTGTAAAAAATTATCTGAAACTACCAAGGCTAACATTGAGAAAGTAAAAAGTGATAAGTAAGACATAAACCTTGGTTTATGAGGATCATGAATCATATATCCAATTGAATAAATATGAACCAATGAAGATACAAAAGTAACTACTACCAGCATGATAGAGCTTAGAGGATCGATATTTATTGACCAATTAGCTGAGAAACTCCCTGAAACAACCCACTCAATTATTTTATAATTTCCATAACTATCATTTTGGATACCATTCCAAAAAACTATAATAGATAGCACTGCTGAGGCACTAACTAAAAAACTTGTAACAATCTCTGAAAAATATTTTGTTGCAAATCTTCCTAAATAACCAACTATAGATCCAATTAAAGGTAGAAATAATATCGCGTATTCCATTTAACCTTTCATACCATGAATATCTTCTACTCTGATTGAACCTCTATTTCTGTAATATACTACAATGATAGCAAGACCGATTGCCGCCTCAGCAGCAGCTACTGTTAAAATTAGCATGGTGAATATTTGACCTAAAATGTCCCCTGAGAAGATTGAAAAAGAAATTAAATTAATATTTACCGCTAGTAATATTAATTCAATTGACATTAAAATCACTATCACATTTTTTCTATTTAAAAAAATTCCTATTACACCTAAAAAAAAGATAATAGCTCCTAAAGATAAATAATGACCCAAACTAATTTCAATCATCTATTTTAACTCCTTGATTAGATTTTGCCTCTTTAAGCTCAATAGCAGATGAGGGATTTCTTGAAATTTGGTTAAAATAACTTTGTTTTTTTACTCCTACTCTTTCTCTAAACGTTAAAAGTATCGCTCCAATCATTGCTAAGAGAAGAACTATTCCAGCTATTTGAAAGTAAAGAATATAATCTGTGTACATTACTAAACCTAATTGGTGGGTATTTGTGACATCTGACAGTACTAGCGTACTACTTGACATTACGTCTTCTTTATATTTCCAACCTCCAACAACAACTAATAATTCTAACAAAATTAGTACACTAACAATTAATCCAGTAGGTATGTGCGTAGATTTTTTGCCTATAAACCATGATTGTTTTTGTTCTGCAACATTAAGCATCATAACAACAAATAAAAATAAAACTGCAACAGCTCCTACATAAACTATTAAAAGTATCATGCCTAAAAATTCAGCCCCAACCATAATGAATAGGCAACCAACTGAGATGAAGTCTAGTATTAAAAAGAAAACCGAATTGATAGTGCTTCTAGAGGTAATTACCATTAAAGATGAGAATATTGCAATTATAGAAAAAAAATAAAAGAATATTGAATGAATTATCATTTATCTATAAGGCTTATCTAACTTTATATTTTTTGCTAGAACTGACTCCCATCTATCTCCATTTTCTAAAAGTTTTTGCTTGTTGTAATAAAGTTCTTCTCTAGTTTCTGTAGCAAATTCAAAATTAGGGCCTTGAACAATTGCATCGACTGGACAAGACTCCTGACAAAGACCACAATAAATACACTTAAGCATATCTATGTCGTATTTAGTTGTTTTTCTACTTCCATCTGCTCTTTCGGTCGACTCAATTGTAATTGCTTGAGCTGGACAAACTGCTTCACATAATTTACATGCAATACATCTTTCCTCTCCACTTGGATATCGTCTAAGAGCGTGTTCACCTCTCATACGAGGGCTTATTGGTCCTTTTTCAAAAGGGTAATTAATTGTTTTAGATTTTTTAAATAGCTCTTTAATGGCTAAATACAAACCTGTAATAAATTCTGCAAGAAAAATTGTTTTTATTATTCGATTTAAATTCATTAAAAATTTCCTTTCGGCAATTTATCAAAATAAAATAAAAAACTTGCAGTCATTACTAAATAAATTAGTGAAAAAGGTAAGAAAATTTTCCATCCTAATCTCATGAGCTGATCGTATCTATATCTTGGCACTATAGCTTTTATTAAAGCAAATAAAAAAAATAAAAATAAAATTTTAAATATCATCCAAACAGGTGCTGGGACTAAGTTAATAGGGTAAATATCAATTATAGGCAACCAACCTCCTAGGAATAAAATTGAACCCATCGCACACATTAAAAGTATATTTGCGTATTCTCCTAACCAGAACATAGCGTACATCATTCCAGAGTATTCTGTTTGATAGCCTGCCACTAGTTCGGCTTCTGCCTCAGGTAAATCAAAAGGCGGTCTATTTGTTTCCGCTAAAGAGGAAATAAAAAAAATTACAAACATTGGAAACAACGGAATGATAAACCACAAGTCTTTTTGAGCCAAGACGATATCTTTTAAATTTAGTGAGCCGACACACAAAAGGACATTTATTATTATTATGCCTATTGAAACCTCGTACGAAACCATTTGTGCAGCAGATCTTATTGCTCCTAGAAAAGGATATTTTGAGTTAGAAGCCCATCCTCCCATTATTATTCCATAAACCCCTAAGGATGAAATCGCAAATAAATATAATATTCCTACATTAATATCTGCTAGTACAAATTCGTTGCTCATTGGAATTACTGCCCAGGCAACTAAAGCCAAGGTCATAGTTACTATTGGAGCTAAAATAAAAACAACCTTGTTTGCGCTTGCTGGTATAATAATTTCCTTAAAAATATATTTTAAAGCATCAGCTATAGTTTGAAAAAGACCAAACGGACCTACAACATTTGGCCCTCTTCTTTTTTGGACTAGTCCCCAAACTCTTCTATCCAGCCAAACAATCATAGCAACTGAAACTAAGACAGGAACAATTAAAAACATGATTTTATAAATTTCAGTTCCTAAAATTTGCAAATATTCTATCATTAACTATCTGTTCCTGTTTTTTTTTGATCAAGGTTTATTTGTCTACATTCACTCATTGTCTTTGAGGCTCTAGATATTGAGTTAGAAAAGTAATAGTCTAAATGTTTGATTGTAATTTCTTCACTGTGGAAGTTTGTTTTAACCTCTTGATCTTTAATATCTGTAAAATTTGGAAGTTCATTAATTTTTGAAAAATTAGGAATTATATTTAATACTTCTTTTCTTATAAGATCAAAATTTAATAGTTGCTTATTTTTCTCTATGCTTTTAATTATCAAATTAAAAATTTTCCAGTCTTCTAAAGCTTCACCGGCAGGGTAAGAGGCTTTCTTACATTCTTGAACTCTACCCTCTAAATTTTCATATAAACCGTTTTGCTCAGTGTAAGCAGGACTTGGAAGAACTACATCAGCTATTTCTGCGCCTCTATCACCATGACTTCCTTGGTAAATTATAAATTCTTTATTCTTTTTAATATGTAAATTATCTGAACCTAAAAGATATAAAATTTTAAATTTATTATTTTTTAATTTATCAAAGAAGTTTTGACTTTTTTCGTTTTCTTCAGACAATATTTTTAGATCTATTAATCCTACTGTAGATGAATTTTGAGGTAAAAAATTAAGAGCGTTCCAGTCTTTGCTGATAAAATTATTATTTTTTAAAAATTTTTTTACTTCTTCAAAAATATATTTTCCATTTTGAAGTTCGATTGCTGATTCACCAATAATTATAATTGGTTTTCTTGATGACAATAATTTTTTTGAGAAATCATTTTCATTATTAAATATATTTTTTAAGTCATCAGTTTTAGTTCCTAAAATTTTATAGTCATATGTTAGATTACCTGGATCTCCAATTGAGTATATTGGCGTTCCTCTTACAAAAGCTTTTCTAATTCGCGCATTTACCATTGTTGCCTCATACCTAGGATTGGTGCCTATCAATAAAATTAAATCTGATTGATCAATACCTGAAATTGAAGAATTGAATAAATAATTCATTTTTTCAGAGGAATTAATATAAAAAAATTTTTCTCGGAATTCTAAATTTTCACTTTTAAAAATTTTAAATAATTTCTTAAAAGCTAAAGCATTCTCTAAATTAACCATATCTCCGATATGTCCAGCTATTTCCTCAGGTTTAGTTGAGTTAATATGATTTTTAATAAGATCTATCGCTTCGTCCCAACTTGATTTTTGTAATTTGTTATCTTTTTTAATATACGGAGTATCTAACCTTTGTTTCAAAAGACCATCACATGAATATCTTGTTTTATCAGAAATCCACTCTTCATTAATCTCATTGTTTAGCCTTGGTAAAATTCTTTTTACTTCCCAGTTGTAAGTATCCACTCTAATGTTAGATCCAACAGCATCCATAACATCTATGCTTTCAGTTTTTTTTAATTCCCAAGGTCTAGCCTCAAATGCGTAAGGTTTTGAAGTCAAAGCACCTACCGGACAAAGATCTATAACGTTTGCAGAAAGTTCGGACTCCATTGCCTTTTCCAAATAAGTAGTAATTTCCATATTTTCGCCACGACCTACAGCACCTATTTCTGGAACTCCAGCTACTTCTGTCGCAAATCTTACACATCTCGTGCAATGAATACATCTTGTCATTTGGGTTTTTATTAAAGGACCCATATACTTTTCTTTAACTGTTCTTTTATTTTCAACAAATCTTGATTTATCAACTCCGTAGTACATTGATTGATCTTGTAAGTCACATTCACCTCCCTGATCACATACGGGGCAATCTAAAGGATGATTTGCTAATAAAAATTCCATCACACCTTTTCTAGCTTTTTCAACATAAGCGGTGTTAGTTTTAATACTCATACCTTCCGCAGCTGGCATAGCACAAGAGGCTATTGGTTTTGGTGATTTTTCCATTTCAACTAAACACATTCTACAATTTCCAGCGATTGATAACTTTTCATGATAACAAAATCTTGGAATTTCAATATCTGCTAACTCACAAGCCTGAAGGACAGTCATTCCTTTTTCAAATTCAATTTCTTTTCCATTTATAATTATTTTAGGCATTTTTGTTCTCCAACAAATGTTGGTCTACTAAGTATGGTGTATCGACCTTTTTTTTTATTAATGGCTCTTCTCTACAACGACTTTCAATTTCTTTTCTAAAATGTCTTAATAATCCTTGTACTGGCCATGCTGAACCTTCTCCGAATGCACAAATTGTGTGACCTTCTATTTGTTTTGTGACATCTGATAATAACTCTATATCACTAAAAGTTGCTTTTCTTTTTGTTACTCTATCTAGTATTCTCCACATCCAACCTGCTCCTTCTCTACATGGTGTACATTGACCGCAACTTTCATGTTTATAAAATCTGGCAATCCTAGCCATACAGGCAACTATGTCTTGGTTTTTATTAATAACAACTATTCCAGCTGTCCCTAAACCACTTTTATTCTCAATAAGTGAGTCAAAATCCATTGTAATTGTCTCGCATATTTTTTTTGGTAAAAGAGGCATAGATGATCCACCTGGGATTACTGCTTGAAGATTGTCCCATCCTCCGATAACTCCGCCTGCGTGTTTTTCGATTAAGTCTTTTAAAGGTATTCCCATTTCTTCTTCAACATTACATGGGGAATTAACATTTCCTGATATACAAAAAATTTTAGTTCCAGTGTTTTTTGGTTTACCTATCGATGCAAACCATTTCCCACCTCTTCTTAAAATTGTAGGAACGACTGCGATTGTTTCAACATTATTTACTATAGTTGGACATCCATATAAACCTACAAGTGCTGGAAAAGGAGGTTTTAATCTTGGTTGACCTTTATTTCCTTCAATGCTCTCCAATAATGCCGTTTCCTCTCCACATATGTAGGCACCCGCACCATAATGAATATGAATATCGAAATCCCATCCTGAACCACAAGCATTTTTTCCAAGATATTTTTTTTTGTAAGCCTGATTGATTGCTTCTTGCAACCTCTGTCCTTCGTTAAAATATTCACCTCTTATATAAATATAGCAAATATGAGCATTAACAGCGTAACCAGCAATTAAACAACCTTCAATTAATTTCTGTGGTTCAAATCTCAAAATATCTCTATCCTTGCAAGTTCCAGGTTCGGACTCATCAGCATTAATCACTAAGTAATGTGGTCTTGAACCAACTTCTTTTGGGGCAAAAGACCATTTCAAGCCAGTTGAAAACCCTGCTCCACCCCTGCCTCTAAGTTCTGATGTTTTTACCTCGTGAATTATCCATTCTCTACCTTTTGAAATTAAGTCTCTAGTATTTTTCCAATCGTCTCTTTCAATCGATTTTTCTATTTCCCAGCCCAAATTATTATATAAATTTTTAAATATTTTATCTTCAGGTTTAAGCATGATTTTCTCCACTAATTATCTTTTTTTTTTCTGGAGCTGTGTTTTTACGATTCCTGTAAGACCCAGGTTTTATTGGCTTGTCATCAATTAGGGACAATAAGATTTCTTTAGTACTTTTTTCATCTAAATCCTCATAATAATCATTATTAATTTGTATCATTGGTGCGTTAACACATGCTCCCAAACATTCTACTTCCATCCAAGAGCAGTTTCCTTTTTTTGAAATTTGATTTTCGTTTGGAGAAATTTTTTCTTTACATAGCTGAACAATTTTGTCAGCTCCTCTTATAAGGCAAGGGGTTGTTGTGCAAACTTGAATAAAATGTTTACCTACTGGTTCAAGGTTATACATAGAGTAGAATGTAGCTACCTCATAAACGGATATATAAGGTATAGATAAGTAATTAGCTATATATTTCATCGCTGCTAAAGGTATCCAATTACTATTTTGTTTCTGAGCAAGATAAAGAAATGGCATTACAGCACTTTTTTTATTTTTATTTGGATATTTTTTTAATATTTCCTCTGCTTTTTTCAAATTTTCATCTGAAAATTTAAACTCTTTAGGTTGGTTATCATGAACTTTTTTTAAACTCATCGATCTACCTCCCCAAAAACTATATCTAAAGATCCCAATACTGCTGGTACATCTGCTAACATGTGGCCTCGAATTAGATAATCCATTGCTTGAAGATGTGAAAAACCTGGAGCTCTTATTTTACATCTATAAGGTTTATTGCTACCATCAGATATTAAGTAAACACCAAACTCACCTTTTGGCGCCTCTACCGCAGTGTAAACATTTCCTTTAGGGACCCTATAGCCTTCTGTAAAAAGCTTAAAGTGATGTATTAAAGCCTCCATTGATTGTTTTAAATCATCTCTTTTAGGAGGGGATATTTTTCCATCAATTGACTTAATAGGTCCTTTTGGAAGTTTTTCAATACATTGTAAAATTATTTTAACACTCTCTCTCATTTCCTCAATTCTACAAAGGTAGCGGTCATAGCAATCACCATTTTTTCCAATAGGAATTTTGAAATCTAAATCTTTATAAATTTCATATGGTTGAGATCTTCTTAGATCCCAAGGGACACCAGAACCTCTTAACATAACACCTGAAAAACTATGGTCTAAGGCTTCTTGTTTTGAAACAATGCCGATCTCAACATTTCTTTGCTTAAAAATTCTGTTCTCAGTTAATAATCCCTCTAAATCATCTATAATTTTCGGAAATGACCTACAAAATTTCTCAATATCCTCTGTAAGTTTTAGTGGAATATCCTGATGCACGCCTCCCGTCCTAAAATAATTTGCATGTAAACGTGACCCAGAAGCTCTTTCGTAAAAAGTCATCAAAGTTTCTCTTTCTTCAAATCCCCACAATGATGGTGTTAAAGCCCCGACGTCTAAAGCTTGAGTTGTAACATTTAAAATGTGACTCAAAATTCTACCTATTTCACAAAAAATAACTCGAATATATTTTGCTCTAATGGGAATTTCTATATTTAATAATTTTTCAGCTGCTAAAGCAAAAGCATGTTCTTGGTTCATAGGAGCAACATAATCTAGCCGATCAAAATAAGGTAGCGCTTGCGTATATGTCTTTTGTTCTATTAGTTTTTCTGTTCCTCTATGAAGCAACCCTATATGAGGATCAGCTTTTTCAACAACTTCTCCGTCTAGCTCTAAAATAAGTCTTAAAACACCATGAGCAGCGGGATGTTGCGGGCCAAAATTTAGATTTAAAGATTTAGTTTTTTTTGTCATTTTTTTCTAAATTCTTAACTTCTTTAATGTACTTTGTTCCTTCCCAAGGGCTTTCGAAGTCAAAGTTTCTATAATTTTGCTCAAGTTTAACAGGTTCATAAATAACTTTTTTCTCTTTTTCGCTATATCTAACCTCATTGAAACCTGTTAAAGGAAAATCTTTTCTCAATGGATGACCTTTAAAACCGTAATCAGTCAAAATTCTTCTTAGGTCTGGATGATTTTTAAATTTTATTCCATACATATCAAACACCTCTCTCTCCATCCAATTTGCAGAGGGAAAGATTTTAGTAATAGAACTTATTGTTTGATTTGGTAGAAATTTAATTGATAGCTTAATTCTATAATTGTATTCATGAGATAAAAATAAATAAACTAATTCAAATCTTTTCTCCTCCTCGGGATAATCAACTCCAACTACATCAATAAGTTGTCTAAACTTTAATTTTTCGTTTGATTTTAAAAATTGGATTACTTCTATTAGATCTTCTTCATTAATATCAATTAGTAATTCTTTATTTTCAATGATTGACTTTTTAATTTTGCTAGAAAGCTCAGAATTGATTATCTTTTCAAGTTTTTGTAAATTTTCAATCATTTTTTATCTATTTAAATTTCCTTCTCTTCTAATTTTTTTTTGTAGTTGTAATATTCCATACAAAAGAGCTTCCGCAGAAGGAGGACAACCAGGTACATAAATATCGACCGGGACAATTTTATCACAGCCTCTAACAACTGAATACGAATAATGATAATAGCCACCTCCATTAGCACAACTACCCATAGAGATTACATATCTAGGTTCTGGCATTTGATCGTAAACTTTTCTTAATGCAGGGGCCATTTTGTTTGTAAGTGTTCCCGCTACAATCATTACATCTGATTGTCTAGGTGAAGCTCTAGGAGCAGCACCAAATCTTTCTAGATCGTATCTCGGCATTGAAGTTTGCATCATTTCAACTGCACAACAAGCAAGACCAAAAGTCATCCAATGTAACGAACCAGTTCTTGCCCATTTTACTAAGTTCTCAGAAGAAGTTGTTATAAATCCCTTGTCAGCAAAATCTTTAGCTAGGTCTTTAAATTCTTCAGGAATCTGTTTTTGTTTTCCTGAAAATTGATCAAATTTTATTCCCATTCTAAAGCTCCTTTTTTCCATTCATAAATAAAACCAATCGTTAAAATTCCCAAAAAAATCATCATTGACCAGAATCCAATTGGCCCGAGACTACCTAAGGATATTGCCCAAGGAAACAGAAAGGCAATTTCTAAATCAAAAATTATGAATAAAATTGCTACAAGATAAAATCTAACATCAAATTCCATACGCGAGTCGTCAAAGGGTTCAAAACCACATTCGTATGCTGATAATTTCTCAGGATCAGGGTTCGAGGGAGATGCTAAATAATTTGCAATAACAAAACCAACGCTTAAGAAGAGTGCGATAAATAAAAAAATAATTATTGATAAGTATTCTGATAAAAAATTGTAAATCATTTTGTTTATTAATATCTACTTTAATGCAATTGCTTAAAGATTCTTATATTAATTAAATTAACTTATAACATTTACTATTAAAGTGTACAGGACAGAAAGAAGCATTTGTGTTGATGAATAATTCTCAGTTTGTCACTTTCTAGATGAAAACGATTATCAACTAGTGGCGGGAGTGACCGGGCTCGAACCGGCGACCTCCTGCGTGACAGGCAGGCGCTCTAACCAACTGAGCTACACCCCCACTTTGATATCTTTATTCAATGGTGGGCGGTAAAGGACTCGAACCTATGACCCTCTCGGTGTAAACGAGATGCTCTACCAACTGAGCTAACCGCCCTAATTAAACAA
>PAFH01000009.1 GCA_002704145.1 Pelagibacteraceae bacterium
ATGCCCTCTTTCAGAAGATTTTGTGCAGCATGATATACAAAATCGTCCCAAACATAATCTCCAGGTCCTCCGCTACTGTGAGTATAAATTACTATAGGAACTTTGCCTGTTCCTTCTGGCAATCGAAGATATCCAGTAATTTCAATAGGATTATTTAAATGACCATCTATTAAAACTGTTCTTTGATCAAATCCAGTATATGAATTAAATTTCATAATTTCTCCTCCTCCATAACCTTTTAATTTTGAGATAGCCTGAAGCATTGATAATTTCTTTCTGCAATTGTCTTTGGAATTAAATTCTGGAGATGAGTGAGCTAGGAGGCTTGTTGAAAATAGAATTGCAAATAAAATTAATAGTATTTTTTTCATTTAAATAATCCTTTCAATCCTTTTTCTGATGCTTCACAAATACCTTTTTCTGTAATTAAACCTGATATAAGTTTAGCAGGTGTTACATCAAAGGCTAGGTTTAAAGATTTACTTTTTTGAGGATAAATTCTTACTTTTTTAATTTCGTTATTTTCATCAACTCCCTCGACATGAGATAATTCTTCTGAATTTCTCTCTTCAATAGGAATTTGTTTGTGGTCTTTTATACTCCAATCAATTGTTGAGCTCGGTAACGCTACATAAAACGGAACATTATTATCTTTTGCAGATAGGGCTTTTAAATATGTTCCAATTTTATTACATACATCTCCATTAGATAAAGTTCTATCAGTCCCTACAATACACATGTCCACTTGACCTCTTTGCATTAAAATACCACCAGCATTATCAGTTATTACAGTGTTTGGAATTTTTTCTTCATTAAGTTCATATGAAGTTAAATTAGCCCCTTGATTTCTTGGTCTTGTTTCATCAACCCAAACATGCACCTTAATTCCCTTTTGATGTGCATGATAAATTGGAGAAGTGGCTGTACCCCAATCGATCGTTGCAAGCCATCCCGCGTTACAATGAGTTAAAATATTTACAGTATCTTTTTTTTTATTAGATATTTCTTCAATTACTTTAAGACCGTTTAAGCCTATACTTTCACAAAAATTGACGTCTTCTTCTATAATCGCTTTTGCTTCATCTAGAGCTATTTTTAAATTTTCATTACTATTAATGCCTGATAATTTTTTCATCATTCTATCTACTGCCCACTTTAAATTAATAGCTGTAGGTCTAGCTTGTATTAATTCTTCACTGGATCTTTTTAAAAAAGATTGATCATTTTTCTCAAGAATAGACAAAACTAATCCGTAAGCGGCAGTTGCTCCTATTAAAGGAGCTCCTCTAACCTCCATAGTTTTAATAGCATTAATTGAGTCTTTAACATTTTTTAAATCTTTAATGATAAATTGATGAGGAAGCTTTGTTTGATCTATTATCTTTACTATGTTATTTTCAAACCAGATAGTTCTGTAAGTTTTGCCTTCAATTTTCATTATTTCTTTCAATTTTTGATAATCTTTTTTTTAAATTGCGTGGTAAAGAATTAAACCAACTTCTTTCTTTACCAGACTTAGGTAAAATTTCTCCATACTCGATCATTTGATTTGGAGGTAAATCTTCTAAATAAATCCATAAATTATCTTTTTTTATTTTTATTTCTTTTATTAAATTTAATCTTAATTTGTAAATTAAATTTTTTTTAACTTTTTTACTTCGACCTCCTCTTATTTGACCATTTAAAAAAATCTCCTTACTATTTACTACCTTTCCTCCCATATAATGTGAATTTTTACTATTTTGATAAAATATAACCTGGGCAAAATAAGTATTAGCACCAGTAACTTCTTTATGCGTATTTGTAATACCTTTAGCTATTTTCAGCTTTTGTTTTTTTGTAAATTTTAAATTTGAATATCTTAAGATATAAGTAGGCATTTTTAGATAATTTATCTTTCAATTTTTCAATATAGCATTTATCATTTTACAAGTATAATTAATTTCTTTGTTTGTGATACCTAATCCAGACGGTAAATAAAAACCATTTTTTGATAAATACTCTGAAATAGGAAACTTTAAATTTTTATTGAAAGTTTTTTTGCTTTTGAAAATTTTTTGTTTATGCATTGGGTAAAAAAAGTTCCTTGTCTGTATGTTTTTTTTTAATAATTTTTTTACTACAGAGTCTCTATTATATTTTTTATTTGGCTTTATCAACAAACCAAAAACCCAATAAATATTCTTTGAGTATTTTAGGGATAATTTCTGTATCGAAATATTTTTGTTATCTTTTAAATTCTTATAATAAAGTTTTCCAATTTCTCTTTTTCTTCTAATTAAATAATTAATATTTTTTAACTGACTTATACCCATTGCGGCCTGAAGGCTTGATAGCCTATAATTCCAACCTATATCATCATGGTTAAATCTATTTTCTTTTTCACCAAAACATAAATTTTTTAAAGATTTAGATTTTTCAAAAAGTTTCTTATTATTAGTTAAAATCATTCCACCTTCTCCAGTTGTAATATGTTTGTTGGCATAAAAACTAAAGGTGCTAATATCCCCAAAGCTACCACATAATTTTTTTTCATATTTTTGGCCTATCATTTCAGCTGTATCTTCAATAATAAAAATTTTTTTCTTTTTAGCAATTTTAAGAACTTTCTTCATATCTACGGGAAAGCCGTAAATATGGGTGATAATGATTGCTTTAGTCTTTTTATTTATCTTTTTAATTATTTCGTTCGTATTCATATTCCAAGTATCCATTTCTGCGTCTACTAAAATGGGTTTAAGATTATTTTTTACTACACATAATGCAGTAGAAATAATTGAAAAAGCAGGGATTATCACTTCATTGCCTTTTTTCAACCCAAGAGATTTTAATGCAACTTCTAAAGCTGCTGTTCCATTACTAACTGAAATAGCAAATTTTCGCTTATGAAATTTTGCAAAGTTTGTTTCAAATTTTTTTACATATGGGCCTTCACCGGATATCCAGTTTTCTCTTAAAGCCTTGACTACATGTTTTATATCGCTCGGAAAAACTTTTGGTCTATTTACAGGGATAAATTTACTTTTTAATTTTGATATATTTTTCATCTACTTTATTAAATCTTTCTTTATCTAACGCTAAACTAAAAGGCCCTTGTTTGATTTCTATAATAGAACAGTTTTTTAAAACTTTAAAACCGTGGGATCCTTCAAGAAGAATTAATATTTTGTTTTTACTTACAATTTTACTAAAAAGATATTTTTTCTTAGAATAAAAATCTACTCTCAAAGATCCATTTCTTATTAATAAAATTTCAGTGGTTTTTTTTATTTTTCTTAAATAATTTTTGTGTGTATGAGGCTTAATATAGGTTTTTGGCTTGTGATTAATAAATCCTAATTGTAAAGATAAATGGTTTGGTGTAACAAAATTAACTCCCTTTTTGAAACTTTTTTTTTCAGGAACTATCATAGCTAAAAGTTTTTTTTTATAATTTATTTTTGTAATCATTGACTACTAGCCTCTAATTTCAGATCATTTTCCATCATGATTGAAATTATTGTATCTAGACTTCTCTTATTTTTAAAATTAAACTTTCTTCGAGCTTTAAAAGTATTTGCTACAAGTGTTGAATTTTTAACGGGTCTAATTAATTTTTTATTTATTTTTAAATATCTTTTGTAATTTAAACCAACATATTCAAATGATTTTTTTAAAAAATATTCTACTGTATGTGCTTTTCCAGAACCTATTATAAAATAGTCAGGTGTTTTAAGTTGCATAATATTATATGCTGCTTCAACATAATCTTCGGCATATCCCCAATCTATTTTTGCCTTAATATCTCCTAATACAATTTTTTTTTGTTTGCCATGAAATATTCTGGCAACACTTTTTGTAATCTTTCGTGTTACATATTCCTCTGGTCTTACTTTGGATTCATGGTTATAAAAAATAGCACTATAAACTTTAAGGTTATGGACTTTTTTATACATCTCACAAGCATAAAAAGCAGAAACTTTTCCTAATGCGTATATACTTAAAGGGCTAAATTTTTCTTGTTCGTTTTGTTTTTTGCTTTTACTTCCGCCAAAAATATTAGACGAAAGAGGTTGAAAAAATTTAGATTTGGAAGAATGATTTTTAATTATTTCTAATATTTTTACTACCGATGCTCCAGTTACATCAAAAGAATAACTAGGTACTTCAAAACTCCATCTAACATGGTCTTGGTCTGCAAAATTATAAATTTCATGTGGTCTAATTTCTCTTATAATTTTTTCGATTGAAATTAAATCTAGTAAATCACCATGTAAAATTTTAAAATTTGGAAAGTTTACTATTTCCTTTAAATTTTTGAGATTTCCTGTAGATGATTTTCGAACAAGACCAAATACTTTAAAATTTTTTTTTACTAAATATTTACAGATTGTTGAGCCATCCTGGCCAGTAGAACCTAAAACTAAAATTTTTTTTTTACTCATTTTTTCCCAATTATTTTCAATTTCGGAAATGGTAATATAAACTTTCCTCCGTTATTTAGCCAATTTTTTTCTCTTGTGATAAACTCCTTAATAAATCCCCAGGGTGTAACAAAAAAGAAATCTGGCTTGAGTTTTTTGGCTTCTTTTTCTGAAATTATCTTTATTCCTGTGCCAATGGTATATTTTCCCCACTTAAATGGAGTCCTTTCTGCAGCGAAAGGGATGATTCTTTTATTTAAATTATAATATTGTAAAACTGTATTACCTTTTGTCGATGCTCCATAAAGAAATATTTTTTTGTTTTTTTTAATTTGTTTATTAATAAAATTCATTGTACTTTTTTTATTTGCGATTACCCTGCTTACAAATCCTTTCATCATCTTTAAAATATTCTCATATGGAAGCTTGATGCTTCCTTTTTTATATTTTCTACAATAAAATCTATGACTTCCACCGTTTATATCATTATTTGATACTTTAAATATTTCAAGACCATTTTTCTCAAATAAATATTTTATAGATTTAAAAGAGTAAAATTCGATATGCTCATGACAAATATTTCCTAAATCATTTTTTTCAATCATAGATTTTAAACTCATTAGTTGGGCTACAAAAATACCCTTTTCATCTAAACTATCAGCAGCATCTTTAATAAATTTATTTGGATCTTCTAAATCATAAAACATTCCTATTGCAGTTATTAGTTTTGGTTTATCTAATTTTTTTTTATTTAAAATTTTAAATAACTCTTGTTTTGACCAAAAATTATTTATCATGTAATTACAATTTTTTTTTAATTCCGTCTTTAAATTATTAGCAGGTTCACAACCTATAGTACTAATATTTTTTGACTTAAAGAATTTCAAAAGAGTCCCATCATTTGCTCCAATATCCAAGACTACATCACCTTTTTTTAATTTAGCTCTTTTATAGCAGTCTTCATAAAGTTCCTTAAGACCGTCTCTCATTGTTTTTGTAACACCTGATTTGTACCAATAAAATCTTCGATACATTATTTCTTGTGGTGCCAAGTGTGAAAGTTGGATTAAAGTACACTTATTACAATAAAGCAAATTAAGTCTTGATTTTGTGCCTTTATGGATATTTCTTTTTTCTACAAAATTGCTGACATATAGATTTCCTATATCAAATAAGGATTTAAGTTTTTTGTTCTTACATAATAAACACTTGTTTACTTTTTTAATTTTTTTTGACATTTATTTGATTAGATAATGATTATATTAATACTTAATAAATTTATTAATTGCTATATTTAGAAAAAAAAATTATTTATAAGGGTGATTATACAAAAAAATGAAAAAAGTATACATTGAAACTCCTATAGGGGATATAATTGATAAGTTAACAATACTTGAAATCAAGAAAAAAAAGATTTCCAAAAAGTCTTATCTAGTACAAATTAATAAAGAATACTCTTCACTTAAAAAAACATTAACAAAAAGTGTAAAGATAAACTCAAAAATTAAAAAACTTTGGAAAAGTTTATTTAAAACCAATTTAAAGATTTGGGAAATGGAAAATTTTAAAAGAGAGACCCAAAAGTACCTTGAAGAAATTACCAAAGTAGCAACTAATGTTTACAAAGAGAATGACGATAGAGCAAAAATTAAACTTAAAATTAATAAAATTACTAGATCAAATATAAGAGAAGTTAAAAAATATTCAAAATATTAAATTATTTTTCATTCAAATATTTAAAATATTTTTCAAAATGTGCTTGAAAGTAGAAATCAAAACCATTTTCACCGTGAACTTGTCTCGCTGGAAAATAAGGAGATGCCTCTAATAATCTTGGTGTTTTTAAGCCATCAGCCAAATCTATTCCTAATGATGAATTTCCAATAAAAACTTTACTAGACTTTATTATTGAGGCCATCTCTAAAAAATTTTTACAATCATAAAACTTTAAATTATTAATTTCTTTTTTTAAATGATTGTATTCATTTAATGTACCTAGATAAAAAGCACTATCATATTTTTCCAAGAAATTATAACTTATAAGCGGGTTTTGATATCTCAATGATCTTAGTATGGTAATCTTATTTTTTAAAATTGGATGATCCTCTACATCTAAAAACTTTTTACTTAAATCAACCTGTACTCCTGCTATATGAAAACCATATCTTGAATTATCAAATAATAAATTAATAGGTAATTCTCTTATTAAATCGAAATCTATATCAATTTCCTGATTATCAAAAATTTCTACTTCATTTATGTATTTTTGAGAAACAAGAAGTGGGTAAAGCATATCGAATATTTTTTTATTTAAAAAATATTTTCCTCCAGGATGATTAGAATAATCAACGGGTAAAGGCTTATTTATTCCAATTATTAGTTTACATATATGTTTTTTTGATAATTCTTTTATGATTGGTAGAACATTAACAATATCACCGATATGACCAGAGTGTAGTAAATTAATTTCTTTTTTAATATCTATTTTTTTTTGTACTTCGTTAATATAATTTTCATATTTTTCCCTAAAAATTTTTACATCTTTCTTTTCTTTTTCATTTGTCTTAAGAAGATTATATTTTTTTTTATTAAATAACTTATTAAAAAGATTACTCATTTTTTAGAATTCTCCCTGCGATATTTTTTAATTTTTTTATTGTTTTTTTGGTCCTAAGACTTGGATCTGTAATTATAGCAGTATCAAGACAATTATTTGCAGGATCTCTTGTTACAGGATAATCCTTGAACGATTTAATTATTTCTTTAATCATCTTTTCAGCATTTGAAGCATTATTTTGAAGCGTTTTTATGACCATTGCAACATCGACTTCATCATGATCAGGATGCCAACAATCATAGTCTGTTACCATCGCTACTGTACAATATCTTATCTCTGCTTCTCTTGCTAACTTTGCCTCTGGCATATTTGTCATTCCAATTACATCTGCCCCCCATGACCTATATAAATTTGACTCTGCTAAAGTTGAAAATTGTGGGCCTTCCATTACTATATATGTTCCTCCCACTTGATGAGCAATTTTTAATTTTTTCAAAACAGCCTCACAACAATTTGATAGTCCAGGGCTCGTTGGTTTTGCCATAGAAACATGGGCTACAATTTCTTCGTCAAAATAAGTTTTTTCCCTTGAAAAAGTTCTATCAATAAATTGATCTACGATAACGAATTTTCCTGGGTTTAGGTTTTCTTTAAGAGAACCAACTGCAGAAACGGATATAATGTCAGTTACACCTAACTGTTTCATTGCATCTATATTTGCTTTATAGTTAATTTTGGTAGGATTTATTTTATGTCCTCTAGAATGCCTGGGGATAAAACAAATTTCCTCATTTCCTAGTTTGGTAATTAATATTTCATCGGATGGTTTGCCCCAAGGTGTTTTGATATTTTTCCATTTAGTCTTTACAAATCCGTTCATTTTGTAAAGGCCGCTTCCACCAATTATCCCAAGTTTTCTTTTTTTCATCATTTAATTATTAATCCTTTTTTGTTAAAACTTGAAGCTTAATATGGATTTAAAAAAATATATTAGATCAATTCCTGATTATCCAAAAAAAGGTATATTATTTCGTGATATCACCACTTTGATAAAAAACCCTGAAGCGTTTAAATTTTCGATTGATAAGATTATTGATCTGTCCAAAAAAATTGACTTCGATAAAGTAGCAGCGATCGAGTCAAGAGGATTTGTATTTGCTTCTACTATATCATATGCTCTTAAAAAGCCTTTTATCTTATTGAGGAAAAAAAATAAGTTACCAGCAGATACACATTCTGTAGATTTTAAGTTAGAATACGGAGAAGCAACAATAGAAGTTCATAAAGACTCAATTTCAAAAAACGAGAAAATACTTATTATTGATGATTTAATTGCTACCGGCGGTACAGCAGAAGCTGCAGCAAAACTTATTGAAATCTCAGGTGGTTCGGTTGCTAGTTTCATTTTTGTCATTAACTTATTCGACTTAAAAGGAAACGAATTATTAATTAAAAAAGGCTATAAAACTCATAACTTAATTGAGTTTCCTGGACATTAAATAGTCTAATTTATAAATCGGTCTATATAATCTTTAAGGTTAATTTTACCAAAATGTTTGTAAATTTTATTGGAAAGATTTTTATTTGTCAAAGAAGAGGCGTATCTTTCTCCTGGTCTTTTCGGTAAAAATCTAATTTTATATTTAAACATTTTTGCTACATTCAAGATTGAATATGCCTTTTTATTTGAGATACTATAATGCCTGCATAAATTTTTTTTCCATGCTAAATAGCAAATCATAATTGTATCATCTATATGAGTAAAACGTCTTGTTTGCGTACCAGGTTTTACCACCGGTAAAAATTTTTTTCTTTTATAATGGTCCTCAAAAATTCCGATAACTGTAGCCATCTGACCTCTACAGATTTGATAAGGACCATAAACATTATAAAAGTAAATAACTTCATATTTAAAATTAAACCAGTTTTTTAAATTTTCTAATAATTCTAGATTTTTTGCTTTTGAAAAAGCATAAGGGGATAAATTTTTATCTCTACCTTTGTTACCCAATGAGGCTGATGTCGCAGAGTAAATTAGTTTTATCTTATTTTTTAAACAAAAATGAAAAACTGCATTTGATCCAACTGAGTTAGACTCGATACACTCATTCATTTTTAAAAAACTTTGATATATTCTAGCGAACTCACCAAAATGGAAAATGGAATGTATTTTTTTTGGATTTTTAATTAAATAAGATATATTTTTTGTATGACCTTTTAAATATTTAACTCTTTTATTTTTAATATGATTTTTTTTTGAGCTAGAAGAATAATCATCTAGACTTAATATATTAAAACTAGTTTTTTTTAAAAGAAATTCAATCAAATTTGTTCCGACAAAACCAGCTCCACCGGTAACTAAAATCTTTTTTTTTGTATTTAGCATTAACACTAATTATAACTTTGAAACATTTAAATCAATCTAATCTTGGCCGAAACCATGAACTTTTATTTAAAAAAGCATTCAAAAAACCTGAGGCTCTACAATAATAAATTTTTCTTTTAAATCTATTATTTATTGATAAATAAAATAAACTTTTAAAAATTGATTTTAAAAACTTGGGAAAGCCGTTTATAAAAGCACTTGTAAAACCATAGTGTTTTTTTTTAAAATAAAATTTAGACCAATTCCAATGCCAATTTCTAGAAAATTCAAGTTCTTTAATATATCTTTCATCTACTGCTTTTGCTCCTAAATGAGATATAAGAGATTTTTTATAGATATAAATTTTTTTACCTTTATTTCTTGCTCTTAAACAAAGATCATCATTTTCTAAATACATAAATATTTTTTCATCAAAAAAATTATTATCAAATTGTTTTTTGTCTAATATCATTGAATATCCATCAATACTTTGTACATCTATTAAATTTTCAATTTGATTATTAATTAACTTATAATTAGGATAATTTTCATTGTCACTTAATGGACTGAGTATAGCAAAGTCTAAGTTTTTTGAAATTTGAAAAATATTAGTCAAAGTATCTGGTCTTAAAATTGTATCTGGATTTAAAATCATTACGTATCTTGTATCTGATTTTTCAATACCAATATTGTTTCCTGATCCCATTCCTAAGTTTTTTCCAGTAAGGTAACATTCTATATTTCTATGCTTTTTTTTGAGAGATTGAATAAAATTTTTGTTTGACGAATTTTCAATTATTATCTTTTTAATCTCTGGATCGATAGAATTAATGCAGTCATCAATAATATTTTGACTTTGAATTGTTACTATTACTATTGTTAAGTTATCTTTTGTTATTTGCATCAAAAAAATGCCTCATTATGATAGAAAGTATACTTACTACTATAAATAATATAAATAATAGCAAATGAAAAGGTTTATTGTAACTGGTGGGTATGGTTTTATTGGAAGCAATCTAATAAGATTATTATTAAAAAAAAAATTCAAAGTCCTTAATATAGATAATTTATCTTATTCTGCGCAAAGATATAATTTAAAAGGAATAAAAAAAAATTATGCTTTCAAAAAAACTGACATAAACAATAAAAAGGAAATTCTCAATATATTTAATAGATTTAGACCGCATGGTATATTTAATCTTGCCGCTGATACACACGTTGATAGATCAATAGACAATTCTTTTAACTTTATCAAAAATAATATACTTGGCGTTTATAATTTATTAGAAGCAATAAAAGAATATAAGAATAAAATAAGGTTAGTACATATATCTACTGATGAAGTTTATGGTGACATTTCAGGAAAAAAAAGATCTGATGAAGATTTTCCTTATATGCCAAGTTCTCCATATTCAGCTACTAAAGCATCGTCAGATCATTTAATAAGTGCTTATGTCAGAACTCATAGAATTGATGCTGTAATATCAAACTGCTCAAATAATTATGGACCTAGACAATTTCCTGAAAAACTTATACCAAAAATGATTTTTAATATATTAAATAACAATTCTCTACCTATTTATGCAAAAGGTAAAAATTCTCGTGAGTGGATATTTGTTGACGATCATTGTGAGGCTCTGATTAAATTATTTTTTAATGGTAAAACAGGTGAAAAATACAATATTGGTTCAGGCCAAAATTATAACAATATCTTTATTGTTAAAAAAATATTGAAAATATTCAAGAAGAAAAAAATAAAGATTGGAAAAAAAGTTAAGATAAAATACGTTAAAGATAGACCTGGTCACGATTTTAGATACGCTCTCAATAGTAAAAAGATAAGAAAAAAGATAAAGTGGCGACCAAAAATAAACTTTAATAAAGGTATTACAGAAACAATAGATTGGTATATTGATAATCAACAATATTTAAATAAAATTTCTAAAAAACTTTTTGTAAACAGATTAGGAAAAAAATGATCAGAAAAGGTATTATTTTAGCAGGTGGGCTGGGTACAAGAATGAGTCCCTTAACTAAAGCTGTAAATAAACAACTATTACCTTTATATGACAAACCTCTAATATTTTACCCATTATCAATTTTAATGTTGGCAGGTATCAAAGATATTTTAATAATAGTTAATAAGGGTCAATTAAGTCAATTTAAAAAAATATTACCTGAAAAAAACAATCTGGGAATAAAGATTCAATATAAAGAGCAAACTAAACCTCGAGGTCTACCTGATGCGTTTTTGGTAGGTGAGAAATTTGTTGGTAACGATAATGTTGCTTTAATATTAGGAGATAATTTTTTTTACGGCCAAAATTTAACAAAAAAATTAATTGATTGTACGAAATTGAAAAAAGGAGCAAAAGTTTTTCTTCACCCAGTTAAAAATCCACATCTTTACGGTGTAGCTACTATAAATAAAAGAAAAAAAATTAAGAAACTTGAAGAAAAGCCCAAAAAAACAAATTCCAATCTAGCAGTTACTGGTTTGTATTTTTTTGATAACGCGGTAATAAAATTAAGTAAAACCTTGAAGCCTTCCAAAAGAATGGAATTGGAAATCATAGACTTACTAAATAAATATAGGAAAAAAAATAAACTAAATGCCGAATTCTTAGGAAGAGGTGGAACTTGGCAAGATGCAGGAAATATGAGTGATTACTATGATGCATCTAATTTTATTTCTACTATTGAAAATAGACAGGGTCTTAAAATAGCTTGTTTAGAGGAAATTGCATTTAATAAAAAATGGATAAAAAGAAATAATTTAGTTGATGCGATAAATTTTTATGGTAAATCAGAATACTCAAATTATCTTCTTTCAATACTGAAAAAAAAATGAAAAAAATATTAGTTACCGGTGGTGACGGACGTTTTGCTCAAGTTTTAAAAAGCAAAAAAAGTAAATACAAGTTTATTTTTAGAAACAAAAATCAACTTAATATTTTAAGTATAAAATCAATTCAAAATAATATTAAAAAATTTAAACCTAATTATATTTTACATTTAGCTGGACTATCTAGGCCTATGAAAATTCATGATATTAATCTTAAAAAAAGTATTGACTTAAATATAATTGGTACCGCCAACATTGTTAAGGCATGCTTAGAAAAAAATTTAAAGCTCATTCATTTCTCAACTAGTTATCTTTATCCGGGCACCAAAGGAAATTATAAAGAAACTGACTCTTTGCTACCCTGGAATAATTACGGATGGTCTAAATTGGGTGGTGAAAGTGCGGTACAAATGTATAAAAATTCTCTTATTTTAAGGACATGTATGACTGAAAGACCTTTTATACATAAGTCTGCTTTTGTAAATGTAAAAACAAATTTTATATATCATGATAATTTTATTAAAATATTTTTAAAAATTCTTAACAAAAAAGGTGTATATAATATTGGTGGAAAGCCACAAACTGTATATAAATTTGCAAAACTTGAAAATAAGAATGTTAAAAAAAGTTATTCAAAAGGTCAATTACCTCTAAAAATGGATATGAACTTAAAAAAAATTTCTAAATTGTTAAAATGAAAATTTATAAAACAAAATTAAAAGATCTTCTAATTATCAAGCAGAAAAATAATATTGATAGAAGAGGCTCTTTAAGAGAGATTTTTAACAAAAAAGTGTTTGGAAGTAATAAATTTGTATTTGAATACTGCACTACTTCAAAGAAAAATGCATTAAGAGGGTTTCATTTCCAGAAAAAGTTTCAACAAGCCAAATATGTAAGTGTGTTAAAAGGTAAAATTTTAGATGTAGTTGTAGACTTAAGAAAAAATTCAAAAACTTTTGGTAAATGTTTTAAAATTATCTTGTCAGACAAGAACGCTACTAGTTTATTTATTCCTGAAGGATTTGGCCATGCTTATTATAGTTTTGATAAAATTAACATTGTTTATTACAAATTGAGTAATTATTACAAACCAAAATTTGAAGGTGGAATAAATGTAAATGATCGACACATTAATATTAGATGGCCAAAAAAGAATTTTACATTATCTAAAAAAGATAGAAAGTTAAAATCATTTACAGAATTTTGTAAAAGTCAAAAGTCTTTATAATCAGATATGTCTTTAAATAAAATTGGATATTCTTTGACTCTTTTGTTTTTTTGAAACCAATAAGACAAATAACGTTCTGCTAAAAATCCATAAATTCTCTTTAAACCATATCCTTTCAGATTGCTAAAACCAAAAATGTTTTCACATTTTTTTAACCATGGAAAGACTGACTCATAATACTGGTGTAGAATTTCTTTTTTACAGATAAACATATTATGAGGATTAAATGAAGTTTCCTCATTTACGAACTTTCTAAAATTTTCTTTATTATCTTCATCTAATAAATCAACTGCTGCATCTAAATTTCCTTCACCATGAAAAACATCGAAATGAAACTTAATATTTCTATTTTTTTTTGAAAAAATTACAGAAGGTGTTTTAAGTATTTTAATCAAATTTTTTTTAAAAAATTTTAATCTGTAATTATTCACAAATGACTTTTCGCCTAAAATACAATCATATGAACTCGATAGAGTTGGTAAAGATTTAATAACTTTATTATTTAATGTGTCAAATAAAACATCTTTTTCATTAATGGCTTCATGTATAAAAAATTTACGATATTGACAAAAACCAACCCACTCTGAATTAATATTATCTAAATAGTTTTTCCACAACCAATAATGAAATGTATACTCACCATAGTTAGAATTTTTTTCTGCTATACTTTGCCCACTTTTATCATGTAACCATTCACTTGAAAATTTTGCATCTCCTAAACCGACTGGAACGTAGTTCAGTTTTTTTATTAATAAAAGATGATTTGGTTCAAGAGTAAGACAAAACATAGTTAAATTTTTCATAATTTTTATTTTTTTTTAAAAACTAAATCTCTATGTGAAAATTTATTTGACTTAATTGAGTCATGAGAAAAAATATTTGAATTATAACTATTTTGAAAAATCAAAGTGTATCCATTTTTATTAAAAAAAGCTTTTAGATCACTAAAAGAAAAAAAGATATATGGATGTAAGCTGCCAGGAATTCCATGCTCTATTGAGTAAAAATTTTTATTATTATTATGAAAAAATGTTCTGGTAATTATAAAATATTCGGGATTATTTTTTTTTAGATTTATAATAATTTTTTTGTAGTCTTTAAAATATTGTATTGATGAAATAAAACATACTAAATCTATTTTTTTTTTGAGTTGGTTTAAATTAGAAATATAACTTATATTTTTCTTATATTTAGATGGAATTTTTTTCTTTATGGATTTTATAAATTTATCTGTCTCCAATATTACACAGTTAGTACTTATACCAGTTGACTTTTTAATATAGCTAAATATTGGATTATTACCCCCACCAACATCAAGAATATTCATTTTTTTTTTCTTCCATAAAGTAACAATTAATGAAGTAGCATAAAATCGTTCTAGAGCCTCAACTTTTTCTGGTCCAGAAAATTCATTAATAAATCTTTTATCGAAATAGATATCAATATTTTTTAAATGCTTTTCAACTAAATCATAAGACTTAAATCTTTTTGTATAATTGTAACTTTTTTTTTTAAAAATTCTTTTTATTTTTCTTAACATCCAGGTTAACTTTACAATTCGCTCAAATCTATTCAAGCTTTGATTTATTTGGTAGCGAGGGGCGGATTCGAACCGCCGACCCCAGGCTTATGAGTCCTGTGCTCTAACCAACTGAGCTACCTCGCCTTAAATTCAGCATGATAAAGTCTCATTCAAGGATAATCAATGTTTTCGTCTTTGCTCTAGAGAGAATATTAATTTTTTTAATTTTTCAATATCTACTTTTGTATGACTATCTTGATTATTTATTGATTTTGTATCACGGTCAACATAACTTGTGTATTCCATACTACATTTTTTAGCTAAATTGGTAATTACATTTCCGCTAGATTTCGATTTAATTTCTAAAATTTTTGTTTTAGGTTTTGAAAAAACAATATTCGCAAATCCTGCCCCGTGAAGCCCAACAATAAAATTAGCGTTATTAAATAATTTAACTTGTTTTTTAAACTCATATTTTGAAAGTGTGACACTGGTAAATCCACATTTTTCTAAAAAAGACTTAACTTCATTGTTGTTTACAAGTTTTCTTTTCTCGGTATGACTATCTTCATCCCTATTAATAAATATTTTTTTAGGAAAAAGAGTTTTTTTTTTATTATTATTCACATATTGTTTCTTTAACCACTTAATAATCCAAAAAGGAATATTTTGAATTGATGTTGAGGGATTATTTTTAAAAACATTGGGGTGATCAACTGATAAAATTTTATGACTTTTTATGTGTTTATATTTTTCACCGTCAAGTAACTTTTTAATTGGGATATTTAGTTCATATAATGAGTCTATTTGATATTTTTTTTTTAAAGAAGGCAAAAGATAAAAATCAGGAGATCTTTCTCTGGATTTTTGAAATATGCCAATCTTAGGAAGAACATCAAAAATCCAATGCCAATAATTATTTTTAGCAGCACCGCCAGATAATAAAGAAAAAACAGAACCATCTACTTTTTTGATAAATTTTGGTGTACCATTTTTTATAACAAAATTTTCATTAATTTTTCCATTTACCATCCTTAAATTTTTCTTTAACTTTAATTGAAAAGAAACATCTTTGATTAAAGAATTGTTAATTAAGTAAGCGGTGTTATTTATAGTGTCTGAAAAAATTCTTCCTTTTTTAATCTTATACAGATTATAATTAATTAATTTTCCAAAATTTACTTTTTTAATAAAAATGTCTTTATCTTTTTTTGGTAAAATTATCTTATTTATTTTTCCATAAATAAGTTTAAATAAAAGATATTTAATTGGCTTAATCATTTGTACAAATAAATATCATAATTATGTTTTTAACTAAACTTGTTTTAATAATTTAAATTGATTTTTGATATTTTTAAAAATTTCTTTTTTTTTATCTTCTGAGTAAAATCTACCAACTGATTTAAAACATTCAGAAACTGATAAAACATCAAATTTATCTCTGAACTCATGATTAACAAAAAAAGCATTGGTGCCGGAACTTTCAACAGCAATTAAAGAGAATCCTTTATTTTTTAATAAGTTGTCCAATGCTTTAAGTGAAGCCCCCCAAATACCATTATCAATAAATTTAAAATTCTCATCATATGGTATAGTTAATTTTTCCTCTTTTCCTAACCAGTGATTATATTCACAACAAATTACACTTATATTAGATAAATCCATTGTGTTTAAAATCCAATAATCATTACTGTCTATATCAAGTGAAAAAAAATCAATTTTTTTATTATTACTTTTTTTGATTATTAAATCATTAATATTTGCTTTAGTTACTTTTGTTGTAATTATATCTACATTAGAATTTGGATAAAAATTTTTTAAATTAGACTTCATTGCTGTTGTTTCTTCTAAATCTATATCTATTAATTTTCCAGACCATCCTTTTTTAATTAAATTCAAGCTGTTACATTCATAATATCCAAAACCAATTTCAATAAAGTATTGTTTATTCGGGATTTTTCTGAAAATATAATCAATTATTCCGTCTTCGTTATTTTGTGAAGTAATTTTATATTCATTTTTATTAATCTCTTGTAGATTGTCGGAGAATTTATTTGTTTGTTTTTTGCTATTTATTTTTCTTCTAAAGTTTTTTGATGTTCTAATCATTAAAAAATATGGAAATATTGAGTTAGTGAAAAATTTTTTTAAAACCAGTTGTATAGTTCTAGTAATTATATTTTTTGATTTTTTCATAAACTATTAAGTGATTTAATAGTTATACAGTAATACTAGTTTTTTAGCTTTTGTAAAAATGTGCTTAATTTATTGAAGTTTAGGCTTAAAATTTTTATATTGAAAGAATTATTCCAAAAACAGTTACTGCTGAGACAGCCGCAACTGATAGAGCTATATTGCTGTTTCTCTCTCTCTTTTTTTCTTCGTTTAACCTAGATAACAAATCTGTTAGCTTTACTTTGCTTTTGTCTTCTATACTCGCCTCGGAAAAATTATGTTTTTCAAATTTAATTTGAGAACTCATAAAATGGATTTCATCACAGTTTTTTCTTTTAAAAAACCTTTTTAAAGTGCAAATTGGGTTCAATACTCAAATATATCGTTCAATTTGAGATTTTTATCCAGAATTAATAATTCTTCCTTAGTTTTGTAGAGCTTTTTCAGGAGGAATGTATTCGTAGCCTAAAGCATCAGAAACGCCCTTACAAGTGACTTTACCTTTATATACATTTAAACCAGCCAAATAATTCTTATTTTCCTCCAAGGTTTTTTTATAACCATGGTCCGCTAATTTAATTAATAGAGGTAAGATTGCTTTATTCAAAGCAATCGTAGAAGTTCTAGGAACTCCTCCAGGCATATTTGCTACACAATAGTGAACAACTTCATCAACTAAATAAGTGGGATTAGCGTGGGTAGTTGGCTTGCTGGTTTCCACACATCCACCTTGATCAATAGCAACATCTACAACTACTGAACCTCTTTTCATTAATTTTACCATTTCTTTAGTTACCAATTTTGGGGCTTCTGCACCTGGAATCAATACTCCACCTACAAGTAGATCACACTCCGAAATTAATTTTTTTAAATCTGTCTTATCACTTTGTGAAGGAATAATTTTATCTCCAAATTTAGAGTGTAATTCTTTCAATCTTTCTTTAGACTTATCTACAATATAAACTTTGCTTCTCATGCCTGTAGCTATTATTGCTGCATTTTCTCCCACAACTCCTCCTCCTAAAATAACTACATTAGCAGGTTCTACACCTGGGGCTCCGCCTAGTAATAGTCCTCTACCCTTTTGATTTTTTTCAAGAGAATGTGCTCCGGCTTGTATCGACATCCTTCCAGCTACAGCGCTCATTGGCGCTAGTAAAGGCAATCTACCTTTTTCATCAGTAACTGTTTCGTAAGCTATACATATAGATTTAGAATTTATCAGACCTTCGGTTAATGATTTGGCAGCTGCTAAATGAAGATAAGTGAAGATAATTTGATTCTCTTTGATCATTTTTACTTCATCCATTTGAGGCTCTTTAACCTTAACAATTATTTCAGCTTTTTCGTAAATGCTCTTAGCTGTATCTAATATTTTTGCTCCTACATTTTTATAATCTTCATTTGTAAAACCAGCTTCATAACCACCATCATTCTGAATTAAAACTTCGTGCCCTTTATTTGTTAATATCTTTACGCTATCTGGGGTTAATCCTATTCTGTGCTCTTGAAGCTTAATCTCTTTTGGAACTCCAATAATCATTTATGATTTTGAGTAATTACTTATACCAGTTCTAAGTTTTTCTATTATTTCATCGATATGTTTTTTTTCACATATAAATTGAGGCGCTATAATTAAATTATCTCCAGTATTCTTAAAGTTTACTCCAGCATCATAACAGTGTTTAAATGTCTGAAAACCTGCTTTTCCAGGTTTATCTTTCATTTTAATCTCTATGCCGCCCATCATACCGTAACCTCTAATGCTTACTATTTCTTTAAGATCTTTTAAAGAATGTAATCCATCTTGAAAATAGGGTGACATTTCTTTTGCCCTTTTAAAAATATCTTCCTTTTCAAAAATGTCTTGAACTGCTAAAGCAGCTGCCACTGCAACAGGAATTCCTGAATAAGTGTACCCATGAAATAGTTCAGGTGTACCTTCTGGAGCAGATGATGCATCTAATACCGAGTCATATATTTCTTCTTTTACAGCTACTACACCCATAGGAACAACACCATTTGTTGTAGCCTTAGCCATTGTCATTATATCAGGAGTAACATTCCACTCTTGCGCTGCAAAGGCTGAACCAGTCCTACCCCATCCAGTTATTACTTCGTCAAAAATCAGAAGTATTCCATGTTTATTACAAATTTCTCTTATTCTTTTTAAATAACCTTTTGGCGGAACTAAAGTTCCTGTTGATCCAGCTATAGGTTCAATTATACAAGCTGCAATATTTTCTCCTCCAAAATTCATTGCAATTCTCTCTAAATCCTCAGCCATTTCAACTCCTGTTTCAGGTTCGCCTTTTACAAACTTATGCTCCGGTAAATGAGTATGTCTCATGTGTTGAACTCCTGGCATCAATACGCTAGCAAAAGTTTTAACATTATTTATCATTCCTCCAACAGTTGTTGCTCCAATGTTCATGCCATGATAACCTCTTTCTCTTCCAACAAATCTAAATCTTTTTGAGTCTCCTTTTGCTCGATGATACGCTATCGCAATTTTAATTGCAGTTTCTACTGCAGTAGACCCACAAATTGTATAAAATATTCTATTAATTCCTTCAGGCGTTTTTTTAGCTATTTTTGTTGCAAGTTCGAAAGATCCTCCATATCCTTGGTTAAATGGTTGGCAGTAATCTAATTTATCTAACTGTTTTGAAACAGCTTCAGTTATCTCTCTTCTGCCATGTCCCAGAGGGTTACAAAACAATCCTGAACTAGCATCAATCATTTTTTTTCCTTCGTGATTAGTAAGGTAAACACCTTTCGCATCAGTAATAAGTCTGGGATTTTTTTTAAAATTTTTATTGTCTGTAAATGGCATCCAATGCTCGTTAAGAGAATTTGGAATATTAGTTCGATTGGATGAGCTCATAATTAAATTAGTAGACATTTGTTAAATTAAATCAAGAATTATTGTATACAACTACAGATTGAACCTAAAAAGAACACGTTTAGTCTGATATTTGAAGGGGGTTCAATATTAGGTATGAATAAAAAACATAAGCTTACTATTTACTTAACTAAAATTTTAATTTTTAATCTTATTAATTAACAAACCATATGGGAGAACTATGAAAAAAATAATAAGCACAGTTCTTGGGATTTTATTTGCGTTTTCTTTA